>NZ_CAWMYL010000091.1:0-90155 GCF_963871815.1 Vibrio sp. L85 | reverse complement strand
TACGCCAGCAGATGAGCTTACCGTTCAGTTAGAAAACAACGCTGACGGGTACTTCGTGCTCGATGGTGACCAAGTTAAGTTGACCGACAAAGGTGTCGAAGCGGTTAATAATGACCAGCTTGACCTAACTACCTTGTCTGTTAGTGCTTCGGTATCTGACGGTGTGAATCCGAAAGTAACAGACACGGATTCGTTGGATGTGGTTCGTGTGAATGACGCCCCAGAATCTACGCCAACAACTGTGACTCTGAATGAAGATGCGCAGGGCGCAGATGTATTGCTTGATTGGGCATCTTTCGGTGTGACGGATGTGGATTCTGCAGACGCTTCACTATCGATTCAGATTACCTCGCTGCCGACTGATGGATTGCTTGAGTATAAAGACGCTCAGGGTGATTGGCAGGCTGTTCAAGCAGATCAAGTTCTCGATAAGTCGCAGTTTGACGCTGACGGTGTGAGATTTACTCCGGAGACAAACGAGTCTGGTGATAGTAGCTTTGGTGGTACCAATGTTGGTGACCAATCTGGTCATTATGCTCAAATTGGATTTAAACCAACAGATGGTCAGAACGAAGGTCAAGAATCGACGCTAACCATTGATGTTACCCCTGATGCTGATGCGCCAACCTTGAGCACCGTAACGCCAGGCTTGTCGGTACCTCTGCAAGAGTTCAATGTTACGTCTTGGAACAACGTCGTAGTGGGTTCTGGTAATGGGCTAGGTGTCACAGGTCAGGTTCTTATCAATGCAATTGATGCTCTTGATTCTGCTAACGGTAATCAATCCACAACTTCGAATGTGCAAGATACGTCGTCTTATGCGACAGCCGCAAATGAAGCAGTACTTGTGACAGGATTGGTTTACCTAGAAGCGGGTACAAGCTACGACTTCACTGGTCGCGCGGACGATAGCCTTGCAATCACAGTTGGTGGGTCATTGGTCGATGAAGCTCGTTGGGGTAATGCTCAAGGTACAATTACGGGTGGTGCATTCGTACCTACTGTTTCTGGATTCTACCCGCTAGAGATTTACCATCACAATCAAAGTGGTCCGGGTAACTTTAACGTCGATGTTTCTATCAATGGTCAAGCGCCAGTTAACCTAAGCAATAGTAACTTGGTTGTGGTTAGTGATGTTAACGCGTTAGACGCGACTGATATCAGAACCTCTGCACTACAAGAAGTGAATGGTGTTGAAGTCTACGAGACCTACCAAGTAAACGAAGGTCCTCAAGATACTGCGATTCCTCTATCTGAAATTAGAGCAAATCTAAATGATACTGACGGCTCAGAATCGCTTGAAGTGACATTGAAAGGTATTCCTGTAGGCGCGGTGATCTCGGATGGCACTAACTCAATTACTATTGCTAGCGCGGATGCGGTAGATGTAACCGGATGGGCGCTAGACGGACTGACGGTGACTCCTCCTGCAGGTTCTCATGATGATTTCACTATCACGGTAACTGCGACAGCAACAGAAGAGTCTAATGGTGATACTGCTGACTCTACGGCGACGATCAATGTAGTTGTGCATGAAAACTTGCCAACGAATACAGCAAGTGATGTTGTTACAACAGACGAAGAACAGCAGTTACAAGGTAACGTCCTGCTGAATGATTCAGATGGCGATAACGTTCTACTGGTTGACCATATCACGGTTAACAACACTGATTATGCGGTTGGTCAGACGGTATCGCTGAGCAACGGCACGCTGGTTGTGAACCAAGATGGTAGTTACACGTTCGACCCAGTAAAAGATTGGTCAGGTGACGTACCGACAATTACGTACACGACAAATACTGGAGCGACAGAAACACTAGATATTGACGTCGTAGCGGTAGCAGATAAGCCAACAATCAGTATCTCTGTGGGTGATATGTCGAAAACCGACGCGGTTGAGTCTAATCACAGCTTGGTAACATCGGCAACAAACAATACGCCGGCTCAGAACAAAGTCATCGCAGATGCAATTGGTTTAGATGACGTTCAACAAGGAGTGAATCCGGTCGCGAATGTAGCCTTGGGTAGCAACAATGACACTTCAGATACTGATTCGTTATTTGTCGGTACAAATTACAACGACACCTTCTATGGTGGCGCTGGTGATGATGTCTTTGTTGGTGGTCGTCAAAATGACTCTTTCTACGGTGACGATGGAAGATCTACAACGCAATATGATGGTAAAGACACGGTTTACCTAACTGGTAACTTCAGTGACTACCAGTTTACGTTTAAGAACAACCATAGTGGCCAAGTTCCGTATTGGATCTTCCTAGACAAGCGTTCAATCGATTCAGAAAATGACAATACGGGCTTTGAGGACCGTGGTGATCACCTGTACGAAATCGAGCGCGTTGTCTTTGCGGATAAGGTGATTGAGATAAATAAAGATGGCACTTACGAGGTTCTACAAGATCGTTGGGTGCCGATTGAAGTGGATGTTGACTTAGCTGACACTGATGGCAGCGAGTCATTAGCTCAAACAGTCCTTGTTGATGGTCTACCTGATGGTGTTGAGTTGTACGTCAATGGTCAAGCCGTTGCGGAAGAGCCAAGCGGTGGCTATATCGTAAATCTCGATGCTCAAGGCCAAGCTAACTTTGATGTAAAAGTACCGTACGATTTTGAAGGTAGTCTGGACTTCCCATTAAGTGTCACTGCAACATCAGTTGAGTCATCAAACAATGACCAAGCGACTGAGACCGAATCGGCTCGAGTTTCAGTTCGCGATTACGAATACGTTACCGGTACGCACGGTGATAACGATATTACCGGTACAGCTGATGATGATATTATTGTTGGTGATGTCCAAGGTCTGCAGATTGTTGAGGGCGAGGATTACAACATTGCCTTTGTTCTAGATACTTCAGGCAGTATGGGGTATGACGTAGGTAAAGCAGAGACTGAGATTCAAACGGTTCTTGATACCTTGATCAGCAGTGCTACCGGTTCTCATTCGGGGAAAGTGAATGTCTTGCTAACAACGTTTGCAACGAATGATAAGTTGCTGTTGGAAGTTGATTTGAGTGACCCAGACGCTTCAACGAAAATCGCGACTGCATTTGCAAACAATAGAGACAATGGCAGTGGTAACACAAACTATGAAGCTGCATTTGATTCAGTGCTAGATTGGTTTGCAGGTAAAGATAGTGATGCAAATAACGTCACATACTTTATCTCTGATGGCACGCCGAACCAAGCTGATCACAATAGCGCTTATGATTTGGCTTCGATGACTAATGTGGTGATTGGTGCTGAAAATGGCAAAATTATTACTTTGGGAGACGTGTTACCAAGCGATTATCAACGTGGTGATGTCGTGACTTACAATAACCAAACGGTTATTGCGAGCAACACAGAGGTTTATTCTTTGTCGACTGGCGACCGCCTTGGCTACATGTACAGCAACACGGGTTACTATGACTACAGCAATAGTGTTACCGCTCAAGCTGAGAATATGTACAAAGCATTGGAAGAGTTCAGTGAAGTGCATGCGATTGGTCTTGGTAACAACTTGGACGCAAGCACACTCGAAAACTACGACTCAGACAATACAGTGCGAACCAACATTGATGTTTCACAGTTGGCTGAAGTTATCCTTGGTAAGGAAGTCGCTTTGCTTCAAGGTAGAGATGACATCGATAGTCAAGCTGGTGACGATATTATCTTCGGTGATGCAATTAGATTTGGTTCTAGTGATGAACAAGGTGTATCTGCATTACAAGAGTATGTTGCTGGTCAATTAGGTAAAGATGTTGGTCTTGTTACCGAGAAAGATGTTCATAACTACATTACTGACAACCAAGCTGAATTTGAGCAATCTCGTTCAAGCGACCGAGCGGATAACCTGTCTGGAGGTGAAGGCAACGATATCCTATTCGGGCAAGGTGGCTCAGATACGCTGGACGGCGGTATAGGTGATGACATCCTGATCGGTGGTTTGGGTAACGATATCCTTACCGGTGGTGATGGTGCAGACATCTTCAAGTGGGTGGATGTTGCAAATGAGACAGATACAGTAAAAGACTTCAATGCAAACGAAGACTCTCTTGATTTCTCTGACTTGTTCGAGGATCTATCTAAGGATGAACTTGGTTCGTTACTGGATGATCTGAAGTCGGGCGATCACGCTGGCGATGTTGGTAATTACCATGTGGAAGTTACGCAAGATGGAGCAACAGACTCTAACTTGAGTATCTCTAAAGGTGGAACGACATTAGATATCCATTTTGATGGAGCAAGTGTTGATGACGTCACTTCACACCTGATTGCAAGTCTGGATTCTCAACTTAAAGATATGTAATCAAACCAACTGAAGGTATGAAAAAAAGGTCTAGCGTAATGCTAGACCTTTTTTGTTTTCAGTCAGGTATAAGCCTTTATTGGCGTTTTCTGTGTTTTACTACAAAGTGTAGATGTCATGCTCTCGAAGCAGGTACAACGCGAAGCAAGCTGCGAGCATTGGCCACGCAGCAAAGAACAGCAGGTTGTTAAATGGGTCTAGGTATTTAGCAAACGAAGAAAAGGTTGAGCCAGCATGTAAAATTAAAATGGCGAGGTAGGTTATATTTTTCCATAAGCCAGCGACAAAAATCCCAATAAATACTAATTGGGCAAGCCCCATCGCGACAGAGATTCCACTTGAAATGTCTAAACCATAAAAGCCGGCAAATACTTTCATTGCGTGTTCTGGAACAAAGACTTTATCTAGTGCCCACATAATAAACACCAAGGCGATACTTAATCGCAATGCTAATAATCCTAGTCCTAATTTAAGTGGCAGTGTTTCTTTCATTTGGAGTCCTTTAAAGAGTAACGAATAAGTTCTCAATGGCAGACCGCGGTTTTTCTTATCTGATTACAACGGGATATGTAAATATTCGTGAATTGGTTATCTAGAGAAGCGACTCCTTACAGGGTAATCCCGCTTGAGCACTAAAAGCGCGATGAACAAAAAAGCCGACAGAGTCGAATTCTGTCGGCTTTTGATTTACAGCGGTTTACTCAACGGACAAATACTCAGAAGGGGATTTGTCTGGTTTTGGTAGTTTCATTGCCGCTACGGCATTGAAGCCTACTTGTGTTAAGCCACCAGAGTAATCAACACTGCCATTTGGTAAGTTGGCTTTAGTTTCTGATGGGTTCCACTTGCGGAAGTAATCCGTCAAATCGTACTGGGTTAAATAAGACGTACACGCCATCAGCAAATCGCCTTGGCTTAACTGGCTGCTCTGCGTTGAACAGTAGTTAATGCCTTGGTCACCAACACTGTCACCACGAGCTTTGCGGTGAGCCAACTTGAAGAAGTTCCAACCCTGATCTTCACCAAAAATGCTTGGTTTAGATGCTTGATTAGAGTACCAAGTGTCGATGTTAAAGTGATCTTCTGCCCAAAGCTTCAACTGACCGAACATGGCTAAGCGCATACCGACATCTGCCTCACTCCAAGCGTGACCTTCAAAGCGGTCTAGCCATAGAGGTGACTTAGATAAGTCACTTGCGATGCGGTCCATGTATGGCTTCGCTTTGCGTTGCTCCTGCATGTATAACGCAAGAATGTTGTTGGTCACTTCGGTTGAGCCAGCTACCATAAATGGTGCTGATGCTAAGTTATGACCCACTTCGTGCCATAGCAACCAATCATTCGTTGGGTTCGTTGGAACCACTGTCCATGTCGGCCAGTAGCTGTTGCTTTGTACTGGGTAACCAGAGTGTGCTGCACCAATAGAGATTTGCACATCATTCACAAAGCGGTGTCGGTTCGCTAAGAGAGCATCATAGGTAAATCGACGATGCTTGCCATCTTTTGTCACCTGATCGCGTCCGTAAAAGTCGCTTGCATGATTTGCGAAGGCATTCAGTTCATCAGCGAATTTAGGTACATCAGTTTCCTGTACGTTGTTGACAGGAGTGGTGTAGATGAAATGACCAGAATCGATTTCGGCAAGTGGTACGTCAGCATTGATGTTGTTTACCCATTTGCCATCTTTCCACCAAGATGCTTGTAGTACGCCGTTAAAGTTGAACGTCACCAAGTCACCTCGAGCTGTTTCAAGAGGCTGGATGTAAATCAAACCACCATAATTTGGATGGCGAGTTGGTTGAGAGTTACTTTATTTTAAAGCTCAGAGCTATCGAGATTATGCTGTTAAGTAATTAACTTTTAGTAAGTTTTTAGGGCTCGATAAATGCGCGCGCATTCTAGTTTTAAAAGCGGCAGGAGGGAACAAAAAGATTAGCTTTGTATTGAACAAATTTTCACAACTGAGGGTGGGATTCACAGAATGAATAAGCCTAGTGGTTAGTTGGACTTTCTTTTCTGCAAAAATAGCGTACAGTTTGCTGGTTTTTCACTGAAATCATCCGATCATGACCAACGCAAAACTCCTTCTTATTCGTGGTTTACCAGGCTCTGGAAAGACAACGCTTGCTAAGAAATTGTCCAAACAGCTCAAAGCGAAACACTTTGAAGCTGACATGTATTTTGAGAATGAAATTGGAGAATACGTTTTTGATGGTACCAAGCTAGCGGATGCCCATGAATGGTGTTTTCAACAAACCCGTAAGTGGCTTAATAAAGGTAAGGTGGTGATTGTCAGCAATACCTTTGTTCGTCACTGGGAAATGAAGCGCTACCTAAAGTATTGTGAGAAAAAGCAAATTGAAGTGGAAGTGCAGGTGTGTCGTGAGCAATATCAAAGCATTCATGATGTGCCATCAGCGACGATCGAAAACATGCGTCGCCAATGGCAAGAATAACGTTTTAACCTCTTTTGGTCTCAGAATACTACTGACCCCTGCCATCGATCATGACAACCAGTGTTTTGCTCATAATGGCGATGTCCATCGAAATCCACGAGTAAAATGAGCTTAGGCTCAATGCGTAGCTGTGGTCGAAGCCGACTTTACGGCGAACATCCTCAATACATGAGTCGTAGCCTTGATTGACTTGTGCTAATCCTGTGATGCCTGGTAGAACACCGTAAGTGCGTTCAACAAAGTAAGGAATCTCATCTTCTAGCTTTTGGTAAAAAGCAGGGCGCTCAGGACGAGGACCAATCAACGACATTTCACCTTTTAGCACATTGAATAACTGTGGCAGTTCATCTAAGCGTGTCTTACGTAAGAATCGACCGACAGGTGTGATTCTTGGATCATTCTCTGAAGCCCATACCGCGCCAGAACGTTGCTCGGCATCGACATACATAGTGCGAAACTTCATGATTTCAAACAGCTCCATCTTGTCTGGTGTACAACGACCCACACGAAGCTGACGATAAATGACAGGTCCTTTTGAGTTGCTCATGATTGCCATTGCAATGATTGGCATGACTGGTAGGGCTACAAGCAAAATAACCATTGAAACCACAACATCGAAAGCGCGTTTTGCTAAATGAATATTTGAGTCATAACGTGAAGTCTTCATGATACTTTCCTTATTGATTAACGCGCTTCCAGCGACCATTTTCCATTCCTAGAAGATAACGAAGCCCGCCTGCGAAGTTTGCTATGTGTCCGACTACTATGTAGTTGATCAACTTGAATGGCTTAAACAAATTGAACGCTGGGATTAAATAAGTGATGAGAGCGATTGAGTAAACGGCTAACTGCGCTACGAGTAGAGCTTGAAACGTAGGGTATTCCATCAACAATAACGAACTCACGAAACACATGATCATTAGGTAAGGAGTCGCAAGACGCAGTACCTTTCCTGATAAAAATGCAAATGCAGTGCCACGATAGCGGGGTAACAGCAGCTTTTTAAGTTTCAAGAACTGCTGCATATTGCCTGCAGAGATGCGTAGACGTCGTTTGAAGTCAGAGTTATCAGAGCTTTCTTCTAGCTCAAGAGCCAGCATCCTAGGTTCATAAATGGATGCATAACCTTGTAGTACGATACGCATTGGTAAAATGAAGTCATCGTTAATGATCTCAGGTTCGAGCGGCGTGAACAGTTTGGTTCTAAATGTATAGAACGCGCCGTGAGAACCAATGGTTGAGCCAATCAACGACTCTTTGTATTTCACATTAGATTGGTACTGCCAGTAAGCTGCTTCACCTTGGTTTTGTGTCGCCATGATTTGATAAGTCGCATTGACTACACCGATATTCTCATTTTGATAGTGTTGGCTCGCTAGCAGTAAGGAATCACAAGAGACTAGGGCAGAAACATCACTAAGGACGGTAATCTCAGTGGTTATGTTTTTCATTTCAGAGTTGATGAGCGTCACTTTGCCACGATTGATTGCGTGGTCTCGAATGATGAATAAAGTGTCAGCACAGATCGCTTCTTGAATGGTGTTCTGTGCTATCTCTGCTGTGTTGTCGGTGCATCCATCACAGGCAATGACAATCGTTAATTTATCTCGCGGATAGTCAAGGCTTGCAAGGTTTCGGATCTTTTCTGCGATCCATTGTTCTTCGTTGTAGGCAGGTACAACGATTGTCATCGTAGGTAAGATGCAGTCGTTTTTGGATGCTTTGTAACAACGCTCTTTTACCGTTGCTTTCTTCGCTACCTTGCGCTGTTCACGACGTGTTGAAAGCCAGTTCAGAACAAGAGGGTAGCCAACGTGATGGTAGACAATTAATAGCGCAGACAAAACGAAGCCTGTGGTCCAAAGTAAATCAATCATAAGTCCTCTCCTTGAGCTAACATCGCGTAGCGGTTAACCATATTGCGGATATCGAAATGCTTAAGAATATGGGCTCTAGGCGAACGCGGTATTTCTGATAAATGCTGTGACAATGCATCCGCTAGAACGGGAACTTTATTTGGCTCAACCAATGCGCTTGTTTGTGGGCATAGCGTCTCTTTTACCGCACCAACATCACTAGCAATGCAAGGGACGCCGCAGGCTTGTGCTTCTAAGGTTGAAAGTGGAAAACCCTCTTGAAGTGAAGGTAGACAAAAGACATTTAAGCTTTGGTAAAAGTGCGGCATGTCACTAACCAAGCCCAAGAACGTTACTCTGTCTTCCAGTCCCAAAGTGCGTACCTGCGCTTCTAATAACTCTCTTTGGCTACCGTTTCCTGCAATGGCAAGGTGTGTATGTGTTGGTAGATGTGAGAAGGCTTTGATTAGGATCTCTTGCCCCTTAACGGCTTCTAAACGACCTGCTGTTCCGACAATGAACTTATCAGTGGGAAGCGAAAAGCGCTCACGGGCTTGGTTTTGATTACCATTGGTGAACTTTTCACAATCAATCCCATTATGAATAGTGCTGACTCGAAGATAGCCTAGCTTGTTGGTTATTTGGTCAGCGACAAACTCAGCGTCTGCAACAACTTGGGGGCGAAGACTCTTGAGTAATACTGTTTGTAATCTAGCTGCTTTTTGGTTGTTTAAGTGCCAAGCATCATGCTCCGTGTGGATTAAGGTTTTAATGCCTAGCAATCGTGTCGCAATCCCGCCATACAGTAAGGGACCGATATGGTGAGTATGAACGACATTTGCGTTGAGTCTTTTGAGTATATGTTTCAATGCTCGGAGTGTGGTTAGGCTAAAACCTGGCGCTTTATCGAGAAAGCAAAGTTGGTCTCGGTAATCCAACAACTTACTCCAATGACGAAGTGCAACCGTTTTGTTCCCCTCAAGACTAACCACAAAAACGGAGTCTTCTGCTTTAGCAAAACGAAGCATCTCTAGTACCAGAGTTTCTAATCCGCCGGGGGCGAGATGTTGGACGACATGTACAATCACATTGCCGTTCTTGGTTGATGTTCGAGTGTCTGAGTTTTCCATTCCTGAGTCCTCGATATATTTGTTTTTCTACATGTTGACTTGTGCACGCTATGTGCCAAAAATTAAAGTAAGTAAAAACAACAAGTTAATAATTTTGAGGTGCTGAACATCAAAATGAGAAAAGAATATTCTCATTTTGAAATTCAGAATTCGCGGATGAAAGAAATTCCCAGTTAATTGCTTGATTTAATGGGAATGGGGATGAGAAAGCACTCAACGAACGAGTGCCTTCACATGATGCTGAAACTTAAAATTCTGGCTAGAAGATTACTTTAGGGATAGTGGTAATCACGGGGACGCCCAAGTGATTTTCAAGGGATTTTCGTGAGCGAATCGAGTTATCTGCCAGTTCCGCAATGGTTGCTAATCCGATACCTAATCCAGCACCACCAATGAACCCTAAGATAACGAACATAAAAGCGGGTAAATTAGCTGGAATTGTGGGAGTGTAAGGCTCATCAATGACTTTCACGCGTTTATTTTCTTCAAATACACCCAAAGAACCGGTGAGTTGGGCCATTTCATAACGTTCAACCAGTTCTTCGTACAATTGGCGTTTGACTGTCACATCTCTTGCCAGTCGATTGATTTCAGTTGCGGTACTACCAAAACGGTTTGCATTGACTTCTAGCTCCTGAATCATACTTTGCAGGCTAATGGTTTCTTCCTGAAGCGACTCGTATCGACCGCGCATGATTTGCAATTGATGAAGCTGAGAAACAAGCAGAGGTTGCGCATCACCAATATTGCTTACCGTTGCTGTACTGGCGATATCCCAAAGCTGATTGCTGTTCATTTCAGGTTGTTTTGAGTTGAGTAGAACCGAACGCTCTTGCTCTAGGCGATTTAGCTCGCGCAGCTTACCTTGAACCATACTGTGCGCTTCAGTGTACTTGGCACGCAGTAGGGTGAGTTCACTGCGGATCTCGATGATTTGCTCCTCAATCTTACCGATCACTGGGTTGGTCTTCGAAAGCTGCTGGTCCAAGCTACCCAAGCTGCGTTTTACACCTGCAAGCTCCGCTTCTTTCTCTGCCAATGTCTGCTTTAGGCTCGCTAAACGAGTCAGGCTTTGCGCTTGCATCTCTGGTGTCGCGTGCGAGTAGGCGTTTTTGTACTCGGCAAAAGCTTGTTCAGCCTTATCTAGTTCTTCGCGGCGTTTATCGATGTGAATAGTGAGAAAGTGGCTTGAGTCTTTAATCGAAGAGCGCTCTGGCGCAAGCAACTGTTCCACAAAATGGTCGCTGACGGAGCCAAGTATATCTTCCATACCTTCAGACTTACTGCTGGTTAACTGGATTTGAATGAAGTCTTTACCAAGCTGTTGCACCGTGAGGCGATTGGCAAGCTCTTTAATGATGGACTCTTGTTCTTTCGGTCCCATGGTGTCATCAATCAAGCCTTGTTCTTGAGCAACCGAATACAGCACATGACGGCTTTTCAATAGGGTACTTAACGCGCTCAAGCGATCTTTCAGCATGGTTGAGACGGCAAGATCTTCGAGGAAGGGATTCATCTTGGCTGTTTCTTGAATCAGCATACTAGTGTGCGCCACATATTTCGTTGGCATCATTTTACTGACGACAAACCCCAAGATTGGTAACACCAACATCGGAATGACAATCAGGTAACGACGACGCCATGCCCCATGCAGCAATAAGGTGATGTTGTCTCTTAAATCGTTCATAACGCCCTCACTAATTGCTCAACTTGACGTGCTCTTGATTGCCAACTTTGTTGTTGGATGATCGAGAGTGAACCTTCTGGTGGTGGGAGTAAGTGATTCAGGCTCGCACGAACATCATCCACATCCGCCACAACATGCAACATGTGTTGGTAGGGCTTAAGTGCTGGGAAAGCCGTACTGATGACCGGTGTTCCTGTGGCGAGGTATTCTAACAGTTTAAGTGGATTACAGGCTTGAATCTGTGCGTTATCGACGAACGGTAGCCAGCTCGCATCCCAATGTTGTGAGTAGCTAGGTAAATCTTGATGTGCTCGTGGACCTAGGTAATGGATATTGTTTCGTTGTGGCAACGGGTTGTGAGGAAATTCATTTGGACCAATAAAGACCAAGTCCCAATCCTGCGCTTGATCGGCGACTTGCTCTATCAAACGGAAATCTAACCATTCTGATAAGCTGCCATAAAAACCCAATACCTTACGACCATTGTTTGGCATATCTTGCGCTTTCGCCGTTGGCTCTGAAAACAAACTGAAGTCGACACCATGCGGTAGAGTCACGGTTTTCTCTTGCGGAAGCTCCGCGGCAAGCTTATCACTCGCAGCCAGAATCAGGTTTGCGCTATCAATCAAGTCAGCTTCATGTTCCAAAACGGTCTGATGATCCACACCTGCTAGTGCGCCAAAGTCATCACCACAGTAATAAACAATGCCTTTGGTGCTCATTTCTCGACAAATATCCACAGCGGTAGGCAGTGACGTCCAAAAAACGGCATGTTGAAAGCCGAGCAAATCCAGCTTTTTGCTCAGCTGATGTTTCATCATTTTTGTCGCGACGCTACGTGCCCATTTCGATTTGGGAGCAGGAATCGTCAGCAAAGTGATGGTGTGGATGCTTGAGTCTTCTTCTCGACCGAAAGGCGTTTGGACCTTGTCTTGTTGTTTGACCGAACCAGTCAGTTTAGTGACGAGGCGTTTAGCGTCTTTCGGGGTGAACTTTGGCTGTCTTAAGCCAATCGAGTTGACCCAAAGAATACGATGGTTATTCGCTAGGTGCTTTATCAGATGTTGAGTGGAAGATGGCAAGCCGCCGAAGTCTTCTCCAAATACTACGATATCTGTCATCGTTCTCTCCTTGAGCCAATTGATTCGTTGTTGTTACTCAAAGACGTATCACGATGCGTGCCAAAGACTTAAAATTATCTAAAACAAGGGGTTAGGTTATTTCTTAATTTGAGAAGGTGAAGATTTCTCATTTTGACAATCAGTTTGAACGATGCGATTTATCACTATGGTTAGTGCCGCAAGTATGTAAATCGGCCAAGTGAAACCTTGAGTGAGGAAGGTCCCTGAGACTATGGTGCCGATAAGTCCGCTTAATACGGCGTTTGCACCTACAGATAAGGTGAAGTGCGACTTCTCAGTCAGAAGTGAGATTGAACCTAATGACGTTTTGACCAGAGAGACAATCAGAGTAATGAAAACCGCTAAACCAACAAAGCCGGTTTCAGCCAGTACACCAAACCAAGTACTGTGCACCGCGTGGTTAATGCCATCCCAATGCGGGCTGTAGAAGAAGTAGTTGTAGTAGAAGTTCTCTAAACCAACGCCGGTTATCGGATTGTCGAGTGCCATTTTGAAAGCTGCTTCCCAGGCGTACAAACGTCCCATTGCCGAGGCATCAATACCGGCTTCTGCAGCGCCGCCCGATGCTCGCCCAGAGATCCCAGCAACAGCGTAAAGAATCAAAGCCGCGACTAAGCCTAGGAAGACAACCAATGCCTTGCTCTTGATGTGTTTGAACGCGAAATAGGCGAAGACTGACAGTGCTCCCAATAAGCCACCGCGGCTTTGTGTCTCAAGGATCGACATAAACAGGATGATACAAGTGAGCAGTGCAAAACCTCGCAACCACA
Source organism: Vibrio sp. L85 (assembly GCF_963871815.1). Taxonomy (NCBI): domain Bacteria; kingdom Pseudomonadati; phylum Pseudomonadota; class Gammaproteobacteria; order Vibrionales; family Vibrionaceae; genus Vibrio; species Vibrio sp. L85. The sequence continues at coordinate 76,811 of NZ_CAWMYL010000091.1, read as the reverse complement.
TGGACGATCGTTTCTCGACCAATTGGCTCACCGTAAAGGCGAGGGGGAACATCAAAACCAGCGCTAAGTCATTGGGGTCACCTAATACCGAGCCAAACGAACGACCAATCGACACACGCGTTCCTTCGACAATATCAATACCGTTGGTGGCGTTATAAAGAGCAACGAGTCCGACCAACAACCCAGCAACGATAATTGCTTTTGACATTTGTGCGAGCTGTTTGGGTGTGGTGATAAGCCAAGTGATCGCCAGTGTCATCACAATGATCTTCCAATACGTATTCTTGAATACGGTAATCGCGATGTCGCGTGCTGAGGCGAACACAATACCGATGATAACTAACGCCCAGAAGATGAACAGCCACTTTAAAGAAGGATGCCAGAAGACCGATAGCTGACGACTGATCAATAGGTGAAAAGATAACGCGCCAAGTGCACCTAAAGACAACAATAATGGGATTTTGAAGTTGTAGATAACCGGAAACGCTTCGTGAATTCGGAAGAAAGAGAAGATAACGAACAAAGTCACAAGCCAAAAGGTTTGGTTGAGCACAAACAAGATGGCAAGCGGAGCAAAACAAATTGCGACAATTAAAATTGGATGCGGCATCACTAACCACGCTAAAGCGATGACCACAGTAACGGTTGTCGCAGCGATGATTTGGGTTGGTCTCACATCCGTGGCATTCATAACGTCACTCTTTTCGCTTCCGTTCTTAATCTCATCACAAGATTGCTACGTGTTTCCTTAGACATGTATCGGAAGGCGATACCAGCAAACAGTGTGCATGTCAGAATGCAAATCACAATCGCACTTCCGATGGATTGAGTAGAGTAAAGCAGGAACAGTGCCACTCCTGAGATGATTTGTAATGCGACCATCAAACTTAGGTGGAAAGGAAGGTACATGCACTGTTGTCCAATCACGAACGTCATCGCCAGTTTGGCTAGTTGCGCGTAGTAAAGCGCGATGAATACGCCATAAATACCAAGAGAAGAAAGCGCAAATAGAAGAGTAATTGCGACGCCTGCGGCAACAACGTTGATTCCCAGCAACCAACGAGTGCGACGTTTATATAGAATCGCGATGTTCAGTAGCTCGCTCCATTCTTTGATCATGGCGATTGGCAGAAGGAACAATGTGTAAAGCGCGGCTTCTTGATACGTTTCTGGTAAAAACTGGCTGATCATAATGAAGGCAAGGGTCGCGACTAGGACCGTGAGTGTAGCAATATAAATCATGCCGAAGTGAGAAATTCTTACAGCTTCTTTACCACGATTACGCTCTAGATAGGCGAAGCGACGTGGCATCCACCACATACCGAATGGTTGAACCAAAATACACATGCCAATGGCGAACTTCACCGCAATCGCGTAAACACCAAGTGTTGCTAGTGAAGCGTTCGCACCAATGAACCAACGCTCGGCACCGTTCAAGCAAAAAGCGACCAGCGCAGACATCATGACAGGGATGCAGTAATGCAGATGTTGCTTTGCGATCGCCATGTCAGGCATGACAACTCTGTATTTATTGATAATGTGTAGCCAGGTAAATTGGATAACGGCAGCCAGTAGACCACCAAGCAAGACAGAAATGACGTGTGGGTGAATCATCAAAGCGGCGACAATAAATACAACTTGAAGAACGGTGGTGGTCACCATCACGCTTAGCAGTGTTTTCGCTTTATCATCTTGCATGCGTAGCCAAGCAGTACCGATACCAATCGCGCCTTCCAAGATAATTGCTAACATCAGCACGATGAATTCAAATTGAGAAAACGGACTAGGAATCGGGGCAACTAGAATCGCAAACAATAAAACCAAACCAATCGCCACTGCGATCCAAACAGAAAGCGAGTAAATTTGGTTGAGCATGGTCACTTTCTTCTCGCCGTCTTTCTCTACACCAACAAAGCGGTACAGTGCTTCGTGCATTGCCATGCTGGCAAGTAGGGCAGTCACAACACCAAAAGAGGTCAGTAACTCAAGTTTGCCCATTTGCTCTGGCGAGAGAAACTGAGGAAGCACTGGCAGCATAATTAAGCTGATGCTTTTGTTGATCACCAACGCAATAGCGAACAGTGACATATTGGTCATGGCTTTAGACATGGTCATATCCTTTGACGTTGTCGCGCTTCTTTGCACTGTCTTGAGCTTTATTGGTCGGGTCAGTACAAAGCTGTTGGGTAATATCGAAGTAACAACGTTCTGCGGTGTATAAACTCGCAACGTTTAGTGCTTCCATCCCCATGGTGACTTTTAGCCAAGGTGCTTCGTTTAAAAGTCGAATGGCATTGTGAAGAGAAGCGGCGTCTTTCGGTGTGTACTTGATGCAGTTCTTTCCATGGGTTAACACTCGATCCCAATAGCTGTCGTCATGTGGAATCACGACACACATACCAGCGGCTAACGCCTCTAAAATTGATAACCCAAACGGTTCGTTCTCACTGGTCGACACAAACACACCACACTGTGCTCGTAGCTCGTCAAGGTTGTCTGGTGATTCGTGCCATTCAACGTTTGCTTGAGTGAAATCTGGCTTTGAACATTCAACGCCTTCAATGTTAGGTTTGATGTAACAGATGGTCGCGTTTAGGTTCGCTGACTCATCCAACTTCATCGCGTCGAGCAACAGGTCAACATTCTTCCATTTCAAGAGGCTGGCAGCCCAGAACACTCGATTAGAAATCGGGTTCGCTTGCTTTGGTGCGCGTTCTGAAGACAAGCCGTTCACAAACGAAGAGGTGTTTAAGGTTGTCCAAAAGCGTTCTACCGCCGGTTTTGGCATTTTTAAATAGGCAGCAAGCGCATCAATCATGGAAGCACGAGTGTTCGATAAATAATGAATCGCAGACGCTTTTACTAAGCAGTAGCCAGATGAGCGAGACACGCCGACTGGACCATGCACCATTTGCACGATAGGTTTGCGATTGAACAGGCGAAGCAGGTACAAAGGCATGTCGTTGTTTGGTGAAGACAAACCCATAAACCAGTCGAGTTTGGGTAGTTTGAACGTGACCAAAATCAGTTGCACCAGGTAAAAACAGTTCATCAACCAATAAGCGATACCATGATGAGACGTGATTGGAGAACGCTTGATTTTCAATACCTGTACGCGAGGGTTTGAGCTGAATGTGGCAGTCCAGTGTTCTGGATTTGTCGTCGCGACATAGCTAATCACGTCACGTTGGTCACACTGTTTAATCAACTCAGCGTTGGCAATTTTCGAGCCGCCTTGCATTGGGATGGCGTCAAACATCAATACACGTTTCATGGTGAGCTCCTTAGTTGATGTTTAACCAGCGCGAAATTGGTTTCATGCAGTGGCTGACAGGCATGGGTGTCAGTTCTTTCTGCGTCAGTTCATCGCGGTAAATATCTTCAATCGCTCTGACTGAGGCAGAAACCGTCAGGTGCTGATTCGCGTGTTGATGCGCATTCTCGGCTAACTTATTTCGTAGCGGCGCATCTTGAATCATTTGCTGAATTGCATTTAACAGACTTGCCATACCGTGATTAGCGAACAATAGGGCACTGTGGTTGTGCTCAAACAATTCCGGGATGCCACCTGTTTTTGGTGCGATGATTGGTAGCTTTGCTAGTGCCGCCTCACCAAGAACAAGACCAAATGCCTCTTCGTAAGCTCCACTGATGAAGGCATCTACATTACCTTTCATCCAGTCTCCGGCGTTGTGTTGTTCCCCAACAAAATGCACACGATCCTCCACACCCAAATCAACGGCTAGCTGCTTCAATGCGATACGTTCTTCACCATCACCAACAATCACCAAATGTGGATTATGTTGATGGTAATTGTGCATACGCATGGCTTGGATTAAGCGGTCAAAGCCTTTGCGTTTAATGAGAGAGCCAACCGAAATAAAGGTGAACGCTTGGTGAGGAATACCCAGACGATCTTTGACATCGATAGGTGCATCGTGACTCTCCAGCGACACGCCGTTATGAACGACATGAAGATGTTCTTCTGGGTAGCCATCTTTGAGAATCTCGTGCCCCACATCTTTACTCACGCAAATCAATTTTGGAGAAAGGTGCAGACCCAATGAGAAGCGGTCACGCAAGGTGTAGTGGCAGTGAAGTTGCGTTACCAAAGGGATGTGATTCATACGAGCAGCTAGGCACATCCACTGACATGGACCTCCACTGTTTACGTGGACAAGGTCGATGCTGTGTTTTTCGATCAACGCTGTGCCTTGTTTGATCAAATCGTTCCAACTGCTAATGTCCCAGCGAGGCGTGTTCCAACCTCCAACAAGGCTGAAATTCGAATGTTCCGCTTCGATGCCTAAGGAGTCGCATCTCTTAATCAAAGGTTCGCAGTTTGACCAGACAATTGGTTGGTACTGGTCGCGGTCAATATTAGTGATGAGGTCAAGCAGTACGACTTCGCTGCCGCGAATCCAGTTATCACCATAATGAACGTAAAGAATGCGTTTTGGAGTAGTCATAGTCGTTACCTCGGTTAGCCAATCTGTTTGGATTAGCTATTGCAACCGAGATGCCAAAATATGCTATTGGTTTAAGTGTATGTTTTTGAATGGGAAATGCAGTGGGAGCGAAGATTAGATACGAAACTTCTCAATTTGAGAATGGATATGCATCAAGTGTGATTCTCAATTTGGTAGCGTTCAATCAGAATAGGAATGATGCTGCGAGAGGAATAGTGCGCTTTGATGGTCTCAATCGCTTTGTGGCGCATTGGGTATTGTTCGCTATGACTCATTTCCAACCAGTTATTGATCTTGTCGGTTAGCGCCGGAATATCGTGGGCGAGGAATCCATTTTGACCATCTTGGATCAAATCAGGAAGGCGACCAACGTCAAGGCTTATCACAACGATTCCACGAGCCATCGCCTCTAACGCCGCCATTGGCAAGCCCTCATAGCGCGATGAAATGACGAGGACGCTGATATTACGCCAAACGGCATCCATGTCACTTTGATGACCGTGAAATATCACGTTAGCAGGTGCGCTTTCTACGAGCCTCGATTTTTCTGGACCGTCACCATAAATAGAGAACTCAATATCAGGAACTTGACGGGCAATATCAATGAAGCGGTCTGCGCCTTTCTCATGGCTTAGACGACCAACAAATGCGATTTCTTTGTAGCGACAATGCTGTTCGGGAATCGTGACAAAGTTATTGAGCAATTCTGATTGAGTAGGGAGCTTGTCTTGAATGGTCTGACTCACAGCGAAGCTGTGATCAGAGAGTCGTGCGGTATATCGATCGAGCCAGTCATACGCCCAAACTTTGCCCGTTGGTGTTTCACCGGCGTGGTAGGTGGAGACTAAACGGGGAAAAGTACGAGTGAATAGCTTTGCGCTTCTGGCTAACAGTGCCGCTTTGTATCCATGGGTGTGAATAACGCTGGGTTGATGCTCAGCCACCGCGCCAGTGATCTGTTTGACTGGAATGGTTTTCGACCGTTCTGACTTTGGGCACAGGTGCCACAAATAACTCACTGGGATTTGAGCTTGGTTTAATTTGTCGATAAGTGGTGCTGGAGGATCGTATTCCACCACCAACACAACTCGTGCGTTAACATGAAAGGACTGCAACCCTGTGGCGAGTTCGACTACATGGCTTTCAATACCACCGTAAATACGGCTATCCAGCAGAATCCAAACTTCGCCGACAACTGGGATCTCAAGATTGTTCGAGATTAGCTTCATCCGCTTCCCACGCTTGTTTTTTGCGATACACAGTGGAAGGGCTAAGCTCCAACATCACCGCCGCGTTAAGCACGTTACCATCACAATACGCAATGGCGTTTTGAATCGCCTCTCGCTCAACTTTCCACATTGGACGAATGGTGCCATCGGAATTGAAGTAAGGTGATGACACTTGCGCCGCAGGGCTTGCTGGAGGCGCTTCGTTCGTAACCATAGTTGAGGAGAACTCTGGTTGCACGGATGTTTCTACAGGCGCACTTTCTAATGGTTGTGCTTGCATTGGCGTTGCAGCGGTGACTGGATTTACATTGGCTACTTGAGCACTTTCAACATGAGGTGGGGTGACAGTGCGAGCTTTTGACGGTTTGCGAGTCAGTTGAGCGGGTAGGTGTGCGAGCGTCACTTTGTCATCGTCATTCAACACGACAATGTTGCGAATGATGTTTTGCAACTGACGCACATTGCCTGGCCAGTCGTAGTGCTTAATCACATGTTGGGCTTCGCTATCGATATTGCGGAACTTCTTCTTATCCTGCTTCGCGTATGTGGTTAAGAAATGCTTAGCTAGCGTGACAATGTCACTACCACGTTCACGAAGTGGCGGCATATCGATTGGCACAACATGCACACGATAATACAAGTCTTCGCGGAAACGACCTTCTTCCACTTCGGTCAATGGATCTCGGTTGGTTGCACAGATAATCCGAACATCCACCTTCATCTCTTTGGTGCCACCGAGCGGGGTGTAGGTTCCTGTTTGCAGAAAACGCAGTAACTTTTTCTGCATTTCTAATTCCATCTCGCACAATTCGTCGAGGAACAGGGTTCCGCCGTGGGCTAGCGTTGCGGCACCTTTACGGTCTGTGGTTGCACCGGTAAATGCGCCTTTAACGTGACCGAAAATTTCACTTTCCATCAAATCGCGAGGGATAGCACCACAGTTAATCGCAATGAAAGGTTTGTCTCTGCGATCGCTTTGTCTGTGAATGGCTTCTGCACACACTTCTTTACCCGTACCACTTTCACCAACGATAAACACGCTTGCAGAGGTTGGAGCAACCGCGTCAATGGTTTTATACACAGCTTGCATCGGTAGGCTAGAGCCAATAAAACCGTGGTAGTTGTGGCGATCGAAGGTCGATTGAATGTTCTCGACGAGATTTTCTAACTTCGCTCGTTTTAAGTGAAGAGCGACTGAGGTTTTTAAACGGTCTGCATTGATGGGTTTCTCTAGGAAATCTTCCGCACCTTTCTGAATCAGATTGACCGCGAGATCGACGCTGCCGTGCGCCGTTGCGATGATGACAGAGGACGGGATCTCGTTTTCATTAATCCAGTCCAATACGTCTTCGCCTGACATGTCCGGAAGTTTAAGGTCGAGAATGATAAGTTGCGGTTTGCTGCGCTCAATGAATTGAATCGCCTCCCGCCCCGTTTCTACGTGGAAGATGTCGTAAGGCTCATCCTTGACGTACTGCTTATAAAGTATGGCTAGTGAAGTAGAGTCTTCTACCAGTAACACCCTTGGTCTCATAATCCTTTCCCAACTTTCTTCAAATCGTTGTTTTAATGCGTTAAGTCGGCTTGAGATACGTGTTGTCGTGATGATTTTGTTTTTCTTGTCTCAAGCTGATGGCTTCTTTTCGATTCTCATTTTGAGAATCTTTATATTTAAGTATTAGCACACGCTGTGAGGATTGCAGAAAATTCTTTATTTTTTAGTTAATTAAATCCCTGAAATTTGTTGCTAGTCTTCAAATCCTTGTTCTTTTCTTTGGTTTAGCGCCGTAAAAGACTGTTCTGCCAGTTCTGGTAATGATTGGCAAAGCTCAAAAGCTTGTTTTGTATCACCTTCAACACAGTATTTCTCGATGGTACGAGCGTGACGCGATAGAGTGCGATTACCCAAGGCAAGTGCAGAGCTACCAAGCGTGTGGACTTCAAACTCCATTGCTTCTTTGTCTTGGCTGTTGAGTGCCTGCTTGATCTTTTCGACGCGCTCACGAGATTCCTCAATATAGTGCTCGATTAAGGTAGGCATGATTTCCGCACAGGTGTCTTTGATCATTTGCTGAAGAATCAACTCATCGACCAATTCTTGCTCCAACGTTACATCAGTTTGAGTATTCATAGTGCGCGCTCCCTATAAGGTAAATAATTCGCTGTTCTTTATTTGTTTCGATATTTTCGCTTTCAGCTTCTCTGGCAAAAAGCGCAGTTTTTTCACCTGATGAATCAGTTCGTCTTTTAAACCTGCGTTGTGCTTCATGTTGAGCACAGCGCCTAGCAGATTGGCATTGCTGGTTTCTAACAGCGTTTTTGCTTGGTCGATTTGGCTCGTAGTCGTTGAGCCGTAACTGGCAACCAGTACACAAGTATCACAAACGCCTGCAACGACTTGGGCAGGAATGTTGCTGCGGTTCATGCTCAGCAGCGGTGAAGTATCAATTATTACTCGGTCGTATTGCTCAAGCCAATTATCGACCGCCTTTCGCAGCATGGTTGGGTCGCGGTAGGCAAGTTGTGTGCTCGCAAGGGAAGGGACAGTTAACCCTACCAGCGTTTGATGGTCTTCTTCACGAGAGATCAATTGTCCTACTTCTTCCGGTTCTTCTTCAAAAGCATGAACTGTGCGGTAAGCGGGCTTGAACAGGTTCAAGTCGACATAAAGTGTTTTATGACCTGCAAGAATCAAACGCTCCGCCAGTGCAGAAGCCACAGACGTAACCCCATCTTCAGACTGACAAGCCACAACACTAATTGACCTGTAGCCCTTGAGTTCGCTTTGAAGATAAATTTGCTCAATCTCAGCATGTGTTGCAGGGATAGTCATTACAGCGCTCCTATTAACACTATGGTGGTGGTGATTTGTAGCAAGTCACGCAAGCCAGCACGGGCTTTCTCAGCAAAACTTTCGTCTTTATGCGGAACGTAAATCGTATCACCAGCACGAATCACGGGCAGGTCGTATATGTTGGCGGTTTTGCTGAATTCAACCAAGTTAAACACACGCGCCTGACCTTGGCAGCAAGACATGTTAACCACACTGATCTTCTCAACGTAAGCACTGTCACTCGGTCCACCAGCCTCAGCAAGTAGGTCAAGAATGGTCATGTTGTCATTGAAGACATAGCGACCTGGTGCATGTACTTCACCCAGCACGCGAACTGTGGATTCTTTAGAGCGGTCAAGCCAGTTCTTGTCTTTCTCTGGAATGTAGATGGTATCGCCAGGGCGCACATCTGGCAGAATCGATTCATCGCCAGTTTCAAAGTAAAGCGACAGGTTAAGTTTGCTTACTTTTGCGTAACCCAAACCACGATGCGTCACTCGGATGTTATGAATGTCGGCATCTTTGGTAGGGCCATCAGCCGCAGACAAGATATCTAGGAAATGCATCTCTTTGGTAAAGCGGTAACGACCCGGTGCGTTGATCTGACCGAACACGTAAATCGATGCGTCAGAGCTTTGGCTGACCCATTGTGATTTGTTGTCTGATGGATCGTCTGGTAGCGCATGAACACGAACCACTGTGCCCGCTGATACACTTGGTAGCTTAGAATGTGGCGAGCCTTGTAGAATGTATTTATCCAAATCAAACTTGGTCACTTTACCGTTGTTAGAGATTTCAATCTTACTGGTGTCCGCACGGCGAGTCGGGCCGCCTACATGAGCAATCAAATCGATCAAGTCCATTTCGTCTGACCATTCGATACGACCCGGGCGAACGACTTCACCCATTACAGCGACCGCACGACTTGGTGCAACCTTTAACCATGACTTTTCGTTCATGTCGGTTTTTTCAGGGACGAAGATAGCGTCACCCGGTCCAACTGTCGGTACTTTTTGCTTAGACAGCCCTTCGGTGTGAGCGGTTAAGTCGAAATTGATGACACCACCATCCGCTTTGATAACTCGGATTTGGCGAGATTCTGCAAAGCGCGTTGGACCACCTGCGTTGGCAAGGATGTCCATAAAGCTCGCGCCTTTTTTGCCTTCGTAGGCACCAGGGTGAGCCACTTCACCCATTACATAAACCACGTTCGCGCCGGCTTTGATTTCTTCTTCCTGCTTTGGCACAAAGATGGTTGCACCTGGAAGGATCTCTGGTAGCAAACTTTGGTCACCTGTATCTAGGTAGCGCTTAAGGTTAAACATAATCGGTGTGTTGTTGGTGATAACGCGGATTTGTTCCACACTAGCGTAACGAGTAACACCGCCAGCGCGCATGACCACATCGACAAGTGTCGTGTTGGGTTTGTAGGTAAATGAGCCCGGTGCGTTTACTTCACCAAATACTTTAATTGCGCGGGCAGAATCGGCACTGTCGCCTGAGTTTGCCAGTTTCGCAGCATCGAATTCTTGCTCAATATTCCCAACCAATGGTGAAGCAGGGACGAAAAGAACGTCCAATGATTCTAGGGCTGGTAGTTTTGAATCGTCCCCCGTGTCGAGGAAGCGTTTGTAGTCGAACTCAATGTTCTTGTTGCCACGCTTTACGATGATTTTATCAAGCTGAGCACCAGCACGTAGACCACCAGCTTCGTACAAGAACATTTGAATATTGGAGCCAGATGGAAGCGTGTATTCGCCCGGCTTGACCACGTAACCCTGTACTGAAATCAAAAGTTGTTGTTGTTTGATGAACACACGTGCGTTGCTTACATCGCGGAATACAGTTTTAAGGTTGTCGGTAATGACGTTCTGAAGCTGAGTCTCGTTGTAACCCGCAACAAAAACTGGACCGATTTCTGGCAGATTGATGCGACCACGTTTATCAACTTGAAAACCTTTATTCAGAGATGCTTCACCGGGCAGGTTGATTTGTACCAAGTCGCCAACTTTAACCACGTCATCTTCCGCTGCCCAAGCTGTATTTATGGTGATTAAGCACAGCATCAGTAGAGTGGTAATGACTTTGAGGATTCTCATAGTGTGCCTCCCATTTCTGCGCTTGTGTCTGAATTAGCATTCAGTACTTCGATGCTCACACGGCGATTAGTCAAACGAACCGCTGGTGTTTGCCCTTCGTAAAGAGGCAGTGTTTCGCCCACAGATTTGGTTTGCACACGGTCAGAGGTGATGCCGAATACATTCAAGTAACGTTTAACTTGCTCTGCTCGGTCTTGAGCCAATTTTTGGTTGTATTCCGGTGTGCCCGTTGCGTCTGCATGCCCGGTCACGACTAGCGACAAAGATGGATGGTCACGAAGGATATAAGCCGCCTCAGCAAGATGTCCCATGTATTTTGGGTTGATTTCCGCAGAGTCGACAGCGAATTGGTTGTCTACATTCAGAAGGTCATAGATGTCTGCAACGATGTTTAGGTCACTGCGCAATGCCTCGATGTCTTGCGGTGGTTTACACGTAGTTTGCGACAATACGTAATCGAGCTGTTGCTCAAGTTGGTTTAGGCGTCGGCGTTGAATCACGATGTCGTTGGCTGCATCAAGAAGTAGTCCACCTTCCAACTCACGAGCGATACGGTTTTGTTTCTCGAGTGCCTGCACTACCGCAGCAGGAAAACACCAGCGTGCGCCTTCTTGAATCAAAGCATCCAAGTGCAGTTTGGTTAGTTGCCAATCGAAACGTAAACCGTGCTCAGGGCCAAGAGGTTCGTCGGGCATCACTGGTGAAAACTGATAATTCTCAATAGAAATATCTTGGTAGCTTTCAGCCATGCCTCCCTTTCCATGATCAGGGTAGTTAAACGTTGAGCACCCAAACATGCCGACAACGAGACTACAAAACACACTTTGTCGTAAAAGATTCACCATGCCAACCTCCGTATTAACCGGTATTTTTTTAATGACCTTTTGAATTGACCGGGATAGCGTGATTGATGCGTAACAGGCTCATGATCTCCAATGGCTGTCCTGATGCGTTTTCAATAATCATGCTACGCTCACGTTCAACTAGGCGCTTATATAGATAAACAATGGCACCAATCCCTGAAGAATCAAGAAATTGGACGTGTTGCAGATTGATTTCTACTTCCTTGTGATCGTCACTGTGAATCACCTCATCAATTTGATGTTGTGCTTGACGGCAGCCTTTTGCATCTAGGTCACCAAAAAATTCGATGGTTAGCGTGTTTGGGGTAGTTTCAAGTTTACGTAGTTCCATGATGCTTTCTCCATTTATTCGATTTCCTGAATTGAGTAGAGCAGGGAACGTGCCAAAGAAAAAAAACTTTAATTACAGTATATTAAATATAATAAAAACGATGTTTCATATTGAGAATCTGATTTTTCTCAATATGAGAATCAAAAAAGTGAACTGTTTTCAGGATTTATAAATGCAAATTCGGTCTGATCTTTATGTGTTTAGTTGCAACTGTTTGCTTATGGGTATTGCATTGGATCGTAGAACTTTAAATGTGAGGTAGGTATTTAATGGGAGGTACGGTTCAATAGAGGTGCTTTTTTATATAAGGTTCCCGCATGCCATTAAGAATGACATTGATTGCCCTCGCTGTAATAGCTTCCGCCCAGCCTCATGCTGATCCAAATTTACAACCACCTGTTTCACTCGCTGATTCGTACCAAGATGGAATTGATGTTTCCCAATATTGGTATAGTGAAAAGCTTGACGGCATTCGTGCTTATTGGACGGGACAACATTTAGTGACACGAAATGGAAATCGTATTTACGCGCCGGATTGGTTTATTCGCGTCTTGCCTGATTATCCCTTAGATGGGGAGCTATGGGCTGGGCGGGGCAACTTCCATCTTGTTCAACAAACCGTGTTAGATAAAACCCCAATTGAAAGTGCATGGCAACGTATAGACTTTATGTTGTTTGATATGCCTTATTCGGCGGGTGACTATAGGAAGCGTTACTACAACATTCAAGATTTGGTATTTGCCATCGACGCACCTCATATTAAGTATGTTGAGCATCGTGCGATTCAAGATGAGAAACATTTGTTCGAACAACTTGACCAAATTTCGCAATCTGATGGTGAAGGTGTGATGTTGAGAAAGGTATCAAGCCGTTATCAGGCGGGAAGAGGCAGTGATTTACTCAAGCTTAAACGCTTTGAGGATGCTGAAGCGACGGTCATCGGTTATAAGCCAGGAACAGGGCGATTGTTAGGGATGATGGGGGCGGTACTGGTAAGGTTAGCTGACGGCACAGAGTTTTACATTGGCAGCGGTTTTACTGATGACGTGAGGAAATCCCCGCCAAGAATTGGGGCAACGATTACTTTCCGATACAACGGTTATACGCATAACGGTAAGCCAAGATTCGCGCGATTCTTAAGAGAGCGAGTGCCTCATTGATGATGCTCTATTGGCTTCCAACTTGAACACCACATCTTTTGAACAAACTTTTCCAGAATTGCACGTGATCCATGGTCTGAAGTCTGAACTGCTCATGTGCATTTTCAATTCCGTAACTCGCACCGTGCGCCGCCATTCTCTGTTCGACTAAGTTGATTCCACCATCAAGTTGCTGATAGGTACTATCGACAAACGCCATGTATGGTTGAACTTCGGCGATATAAATGGACTGAAAGACGTTCCTCAAATAACGAAATTGCGTGGTATCACGATTCTCACCACAAATAATTTTGTTTTGGTTTGCTTTAAGCATTTGCGTGGTTTGTTCTAGCCATTGGGTCGCATCAATGAGTGTGTAATAGAGTCGACCAACAAGGCGTGTTTTTTCAATCTCTTCTTGATAATTCACTATGGTTACGTCGGGTAAGCGCGAAAGGGTGCGATAAGGTGTTTGATACATCTCGTCCAGCGCAAGGAAAGCGTCTCGCACATGGGCAACTTGGTCTTTACTGTCCAACGGCAACCATTCAGAGCCCGTAAGTTGTTTGCGCATAGCATCGCTGGTAAGCAGCATATTGTCGAGGTGTATTGTTAGATGATGCCATTTCTGATCGTACAAGCCGTTAAGCTTTGCACTTTCTTCATCACTTAGAGGGTAATCACTCAAACAGCCATTCAACGTTCTAAGCAAACTCGTTTGGTAATCGAAGTCATAAAAAGCATCTTGGACCTTACCCAGTTGCGAGTTCTTTTCTGCGAGCAAGTTAAACAGACCACATTGGCGTAATTGGTAGCTTTCTAGCAAACCAAGTGACAGGCGGGGAAGCTCTTGGAATAGCTCTCTTTTATCAGGAATAGTAACGGCAGGAGAGGCTTCTAGTTGAGATTCTGATACATCTAACACATTCGCTAGGCGTTGATTGTATTTTTCGAATACAGCTTTCTCTGGGTTAAACCATTCGTTACACCCACAGAGTAAGGTTGTCGTTAGCAAAAGCACCGTAGCAACAAGTGAACTTCTCACAGCATTTCCTTTTTAATCACTCAGATAAGTATACTTTGTGACACGCGGGAGAGATCAAAAAAGCCAGCGAGTGCTGGCTTTAATATTTGGGGCGTTGAACTCCGAATTATTGCTGAGAGAAGTTCAGTTGTACTTCTGGATCTTGGCGGTGCATCCAACGTAGACGAATACCTAATAGGAACGCCGCTGAAGAAAGACCAATGATAAAGCCTAACCAGAAGCCTTGAGCTCCCATTGGTTCCACAATCCAATCTGTACGTCCGAGCACATAGCCGATTGGCAAACCAAGCAACCAGTATGCGATAAAGGTACGATTGAAGATAGCACGCATGTCTTTGTAGCCGCGCAGAGCACCGGCCGCTATCACTTGCACCGCATCTGTACATTGGTAGATTGCTGCAAACAGCAATAGCACCATCGCCAATTCAATTACCTCTGGGTTATTGGTGTAAAGCAGGGCAATTTGTTCACGGAAGATGACAGTTAGAATCGCTGTCATCATAGCAAGCGCAAGACCCACCATGACACCTACGCGAGAGGCAACACGAGCACCATCGACGTTTTCTTCACCCAAACGGTGACCAACGCGAATACTTACTGCCGCACCCACGCTCATTGGTAACATAAATACCAGCGAAGAGAAGTTAATTGCGACTTGGTGTGCGGCAACAATGATCGAACCTAGTGGCGAGACCAAAAGTGCAACCACAGCAAACAGGGTAACTTCAAAGAATAACGCCGCAGCAACCGGAAAACCCAGTTTGAACAAGCGAATCTGTGCTTTTAGTTGAGGCTTGTGGAACTCACCAAACAGGTTGATGCTTTTTAGTCGAGCAGACGTCGTCACGTATAGAAGCAGCAAGCCAAACATAACCCAGTACACAATTGCCGTAGCAACACCACAGCCCACGCCGCCAAGTGCCGGCGCTCCGAATTTACCGTAAACGAAAATCCAGTTCAGTGGGATATTCAGCATCAAGCCAATAAAACCAATCACCATCGCTGGCTTGGTCAGAGACATACCGTCAGTAAAGCTACGCAAGGTTTGGAACAACAAGAATGCAGGTACAGCGAAGATCACGGCATGAATGTAACCCACCGTTTTTTCTGTCATAGCGGCTTCAACGTCCATAAACCCAAGAATGAACTGCGTTTGGAATAGTACGCCGATAATAGGAATACTGATAAGCAACGCAAGGACAATGCCTTGTTGGATCTCAAATGGGATTTTAACGCGTCGACCAGAGCCGTTCAGCTGAGCGACTACTGGTACAAGCGCCATTAATAAGCCCACACCAAACAGAATTGATGGAAGCCAAATACTTGCTGCCACAGATACCGCCGCCATGTCGGTCGCGCTGACGCCACCAGCCATTACGGTATCCACAAAGCCCATGCCTGTTTGCGCGACAGAAGCGATCAACACAGGGGTTGCTAATTTGATAAGACTCGATGCTTCTTCTTTATAGCGATGCACGAAATACTCCAGAGCGGAACAATATGTTGTAAAAGAAATTATTTGAAAAGATAGAGAGCGCTTGAGGACAAAAGACGTGATGAACTGATCTGATGGTTGATTTTAGTCACTATAAGGTGAAAAAATGCCTCGAAGGAACTCCGCGCAGATGATAAACAATTGTATGCTCAGATACCATACCCACAAGATGTGGATTTTTGGTTAATTGATAGACGATTATAAAAATCATCTGCGGACGTTTGTCTTGGCTATCAGTCGCTTCTAAAAAATAGGTAAAAAGTATGTTTACAGGAATCGTTCAGGGTACGGCTAAAGTCGTTCATATCGACAAGAAAGATCGTTTTCAAACTCACGTTGTTGAACTTGAAGGCGCGCTAAGTGAAGGTCTTGAAATTGGTGCCTCTGTTGCGCACAACGGTTGTTGCCTTACAGTAACGAAAATTGAAGGATCGCAAATCAGCTTTGACCTAATGCAAGCGACGCTAGCGCTGACCAACCTTGGCGAATTGACAGCAGGCGATAGTGTGAATATTGAGCGCGCTGCTAAGTTTGGTGATGAGATCGGCGGTCATAGCATGTCAGGGCACATTAGCTTAATGGCAGAAATCGCTGAAGTGATTGATACACCAAACAACCGCACGATTTGGTTTACGCTACCACAAGAATCAATGAAATACGTACTTGCGAAAGGGTACATTGGTTTAGACGGATGTTCGCTCACGATTGGTGAAGTCGAAGATAATCGTTTCTCCGTTCATTTAATTCCAGAAACGTTAGAGAGAACCCTATTCGGGCGTCGCCAAGTCGGTGAAAAGATCAACGTAGAATTTGACCCACAAACACAAGCGATTGTTGATACGGTCGAGCGTGTATTAGCAGCGAAGCAGCTTTAAGTCTGTAAGAAATAGCGAGCTTGGTTTATCGAGGTAGTCAAAATAACGGACATAAATAACAAAGGAGCACTTGCGGCTCCTTTTCATATTTCGATTGGGGGGGATTTGCGTAATTACTCGTAATTGTCGTCGATGAACAATTCAACTTTCTGCTGCAATTCATCAACTTTCATGTTGAGGTGAATGGCATGACAACAAGCCGGACAGTCATCATAGAACTCTTGGTTACCGTTACTTGCATCGAGGGTGATGCCGATTGAGTGCCCACAATGGGGACATTTCACATGTCTTTCAGTGTAATTTTGCATACATAAACTCCTAGTATTGCAGGGCTTTTAATACTTTGTTGTTTAGAAAATACAGCCCTTAGTTACTCGCTTGCCTCTTAGGGTTAGAGATACAACGTAAGCCGAGTTACTTAGAATATTAGGCGCTATGGTTGCTAATTGAGTCGAAATAAGTACAAAAGTTGACCCCAAACCCAACGTTGGACTTGAGGTCATTATCTAGGGTGATATGCGTCGAAAATTTACACTCAGTAATGATCTTTCCCTTCCAAATCAATAGGAAATTATCTTCTTAATTATCGATTGCGCCTGCTCAAGATAATGCCCGCCGAATAGGTTGCAATGATTCAAGATGTGATAAAGATTGTAAATGTCTTTGCGTTCTTGATAGCCGATTGGAAGTGGCGCAACTGATTCATATCCTTGATAAAATTCAGGTTGAAAACCGCCAAACAGCTCGGTCATCGCAAGGTCACATTCTCGATCTCCCCAATAACAAGAAGGGTCATAACAAATAGGGCCCGCGGGTGTGAGCGCCACATTGCCATTCCATAGATCACCATGCAGTAGGGAAGGTTGTGGGGAGTGATTAGCGAGAAGCTGTTTCACGACGTCAATAAAGTCATCGATGTCTACCAGGGAAACGCCTTTCTCTTTAAGCAGTTGCAACTGCCACCCGATGCGTTGCTCCGCGAAAAATACTGACCACTTTTTATGCCATTGGTTTGGCTGAAGTGTAGAACCTATGTAGTTGTCTGTATCGAAGCCAAATTCTTTCTGTTCACCCCATAAATGCAGGCGCGCTAATTGTTCACCAAATTTAAAGCTGTTGTCGCTATCTTCAAGTGTTTTAGTGGGAAGGAAGTTGAGGATGATAAAACTGTGCGTTTTGGTTTTACCGACCAAAACGACTTCTGGGACAAATAGAGTAGAGGTTTCGCGCAATAGGTGAAGGCTTTCTGCTTCTACTTCAAAATTGGCTAAGAAATCCCGATCATTAATTTTGACGAAATAGCGCTGCTCTCCGTCATTGATCATATAGCTTTCACTGATGTCTCCACCGGAAAGTTTTACCTTCTCGGTGATCTGATATTCGAACATCAAGGTATCAGAAAGCTGTTGCGATATTGCTTGCCACATACAAAACCTCGCTTATCTATTTGACCAACAATAGTTTAGGATAAACGGCGGAACATTGACGCGCAGTTAAGCAAACTTCGACAATAATTCTTCCGCATATAGTAGAAAATGTTTATAAGTGTGAATCACGTCGCCTATAACCCTATGATTTATCGGCTTAACATATGGAGCTAAAACAGCACAGCTAGTATTATTATTTTTTTGACTTTAGTTCCATTGGTGGCATGAAAATACTGATTTGTGATGACTCGGCGGTCGCACGAAAGTTGATTACCCGATCCATCGTACAAGATACATCATTGCACCTACTCGAAGCCCAAGATGGTCACGAGGCATTGAAAATCCTAACGGAACAAAATATTGACGTTTTGTTCCTCGATTTGACCATGCCAGTCATGGATGGCTTCGAAGTACTAGAGTCCCTGCCTGTTAGTCAATACCAAACCAAAATTGTCATCATTTCGGGTGATGTCCAGCAAGAGGCTAAACAACGCTGCTTAGATCTTGGGGCGATGGATTTCATTGCTAAACCATTATCCGAAGAACAGGTTATTCCTCTCTATGAAACGCTCGGTCTTCATTATGCCGTTAGTGCTCACACTGAAATTGAACCTCAACATACGTTAGAAGTTACGCCGCTAGCAAAGTTCCGTGAAGTTGCCAATATTGCATTAGGTAAGGGCGCTGCAATTATGGCGGACCATCTACGTGAGTTTATTCAATTGCCTGTCCCTCACGTTGGTCCTTTGTCTTACGGTGAATTACATATGACGCTGGTGGATGTGATTGGGCGAGACAGCTCAGTTGCGGTGGCACAAAGGTTCGTAGGGGGAGGTATACACGGAGAGGCGTTGGTTTGTCTGCGTGGTAAAGATATCAACCAAATCGGCGAACGACTCGGATACTTACTTGAATTCACGCCACACAACGAAATCATCCTTAATGTGTCGAACTTACTGGTGTCTTCATTCCTAACTTCTCTTGGTAGCCAGTTAGACAAGCAGTTTTCGTTACGCCAACCAGGAATCATCGAGAACATTACCCCTTACAGCGAAGAGAAAAACGAATCTGGTGAACTCTTTACCATTGAATACACCTACATGGCAGAATCACTCGATTTTGAGTGTGAAGTTCTGTTTTTGATAGATAAATCATCCGTAGACATCATCTATGAAATCATGGAGCTAATCTAATGTCCGAAATCACGCTGGACATAGCAGACTTTCACTGGGTTACCCAAATTCTGGATACCATGGACTCTGGGCTTATTGTCCTCGACCAAGACTATAAAGTCTGCGTTTGGAACAGCTTTATGCAGTCGTACAGTGGTATTTTGTCGCAAAACATTCTCGGAGAGTGTTTATTTGACCATTTTGAAGATCTTCCGAGAAGGTGGTTAGAGACAAAACTCAAGACATCAGCAGATTTAGAAACACGTTCATTTTCTAGCTGGGAAAACCGACCATACCTTTTCAAGTTCAACAACTTTTCTCCGGTTTCTAACAGCAGCAACTTGATGTTCCAAGACATTGTGATTACGCCATTGCGCTCGTTGTCAGGTGAAATTAGCCATATTGCAATTCAGATTAATGATGTTTCAGAAACGGCGCGTAACCGTATCCATTTGAGAGAAACTAACCAACACTTATCGGAAATCAGCCGTAAAGATGGTCTCACTGGTCTATTTAATCGGGCTTTTTGGGAACAATCTCTGAAGGACGAATTTGCGCAACTTAAAGTGATTGAAGGGGCGAGCTCGTTAGTGATCTTTGATATCGACCATTTTAAAAAGGTCAACGATACCTATGGACACCACACGGGGGACGAAGTGATTCGTCGTACCTCAAGCTTGTTACGTAAAACGGCACGTAGCAGCGATGTATGTGGTCGTTTTGGTGGTGAAGAGTTTACGGTTTTGCTGCCACATACTAATCAAGAGCAAGCTTGTTACTTTGCAGAACGTTTAAGAAAGCGAATTGAACAAGAAATCGTGAAAGTTGAAGACTTTTTGATTAACTACACGATCAGTATCGGCGTTTGCGAGTATAAATCGTATTTCGAAAGCCACACACAATGGCTTAAGAGTGCCGATGCTGCGTTATATCGTGCTAAAGAAAATGGTCGAAACCAAACTTGTAGTCATGAAGACGACTAGGGGATACTAGGGATTGTTGAACTTTTGTAGTTAAATTTTATTCGAGATAAAGGCGTTTTAATCGCGACGAGAGGCTTGTCGCCTAGTCATTTTAAGTAAATGCCTCTGCCTTGTATAAATAACTCACAAACTGCTGAAAGCATCAGCTCGAAAGGTGAACAGTACCGAACTCAATTGGTTGAAAACCATCCAGTTAGTGCGTCAACTCTCATTAATATGAAATAAGTTAATGAAATTTTCTCGGCATGTCTTACTATTGAAACTATTTCGCTTTCAGCTTCGAAGGCTTGCATTAAACGGAGAAAAACAGTGGTTGTAGAAACCGATGGATATCTCGCTCTAATTGAGCACTTGTCACTTAACTTAGATATTTTCACGTCTGAAATCGGTGACACAGGATCAGAAAGCATTGAAGATGTTGTGACTGACATGGTTGCATCGAACATCATGGCGATATTCGAGCAAAACCCAGAGTTGCATTCAAGCGTGCGTTTTAAGTTGCTAAAAGAGGCAGATGCGGTCGTTGAAGATTTGGGTGAAGTACTTGCGGGTGTATGGTCAAAGAAAGCGACAAATGAGCAGATTGCCTTTTTGGATGAGTACATCGCATTAGTTAAAAACCTGTTTGATACCGCGGTAGCGACCTACGACTGATTCTCTTCTTGCGTCATTCAAATTCAAGAAGAGTTACATTGTAACTCTTCTTACTTGCCAAAATTTCGATGCCCAATATGGGTTGTCGATTCTCGAAATGATCACGCCTTTTGAAGTAGAAGCGTGCATGAACTGTTTGTTCCCAAGATAAATGCCCACGTGGTATGTGCTTCGTTTGGTTTTGAAAAATACCAAATCGCCTTGTTGGGCGTCCGACCAACTCATTTCAACACCTTGTTTAGACTGTTGGCGGGTAGTACGCGGCAGCGACATTTTGTATGCCTCAACAAACGCTTTTTGAACAAAAGCCGAACAGTCGATGCCTGACTTTTTAGTTCCACCTAGTCGATAAGGCGTGCCTTCCCACTCATTATAGAATTGGTACAAATCCTGATTGCCGGACAACAGCTGATTGACGGGCAGGGAGGCGTTGACTTGTGTTTCTGGATCTGGACCTGACGAGCACGCACTGAGTAGCACACTGATTATTAAAGGAAAAAATAAATGACGAACCTTGCTCACTGGTCATCTCCATGACTTAAAACTGAAATATTAGCGTCATAATCAACACCTAGTATGGGCTGAAAATCACGTTTTTGTCTCACTTATGTGACGAAAAAGCGGACACGTTGATTCAAACTCAGGAAAGAACATCCATTGATTATGACAAAGCGCAAACGTTTACGCCTTTCTTTTTCACTGATTCAAACTATCAGTGCAACATTTCTAACTATCATCGCACTTGTTATAGCCCTTTCTGTCTCAAGTTTCAAAGGAGTGGAGCAGGTGGGTGACCAATTTAATGCCTTGTCTCAAAAAGCGTTACCAATGGCAATGGCAAACGCGACACTCACAAGGAACGTTTTGGAACAGGTGAAACTGCTTAATTATGGAATGCAAATAACCGATCCTAATGAACTTCCTTTGATTACATCTCAAATCGAAGAACTGGCAAGTCAAAGCGACGACCTAATCGAGCAAACGTCCGGCGTTGCTGATCATCTCTCCAGTATGCTCCAAGGAAATGTCGCGGAACTCCATCAAATCACGAACTCCATTTTATCCAAACAGTCTGCGGTGATTCAGATGCAAAGTGACATTAACTCGGCTGTTGGCGGGTTTCGTTACGGTCTTAGTTCGATTGGACCTGAGATGAACCGCATCAGTTCATTTCTTAGTAACGAAAATCCTGAATCGAGTGATGCAGCAAATCGTTTTATCGCCTCTGCAAGTTCAATGGAAAGCACTTTCTTGGTCATGATGATGCAAACTGAGCTAGGAAAAGCGGAGCGAGAATACAAGGAGATGCGCAATCGCATCGCTGGCATCAATCTCGCTTTTGATGATTTCAAAGAATGGCATCCAGAAGTTAACGAGTTTGCTAGCCTCATTGCGCCTTATGAAATGGTACAGGCGGGCTTCAAGGACGATGGTGTACTCCGTTTAATATTGGCAAAGTTGGAAAGGAGTGAGCAGCAAAAAGCTGAGTTTCAACGTGCCTCTCAGCTTTCAAATGAAACCATGTATTTACTCGATCAAGTGTCTGATGTGGCCTCCGCTTTGATCAAAGAACGTGAAACCGTGGTCCAGAAAACAATTAAAAACGTTATTTTTATGGTGGTTACTGCCGCTGGTGTTATCTCTCTGGTCATCCTCGCAACGTGGTTTGGTCTAAGAACGTGGATTAATCGAGGTCTTAGAAATATTCTGAATCGTTTGTCGGCATTAACAGAGCATGACTTTCGTGACAAAGCTCAAGAGATAGGTCCGTTTGAACTCAAAGAAGTCGCACGCAAGCTCAATCTTGTCATCGACTCAACACTCGACTCTATTTCTACTGTGACTCGTAATTGCGATATCTTGTACCAAACTGCAGAAATCAGCCACGGTGCTGCTGAGCAAACAAATCAAAGCTTAACCACGCAAAATGAAGCGTTAATGAGCATGGTGACGACGATCACTCAGTTAGAAGCGTCGATTCGGGAGATTGCATCGGTCACTAATGCTTCGTCTGAAGATTCGTATTTAGCGACGGAGCATACAGTGAGAGGTGTGAGTGTTGTGGAACAAAATCGCCTGCGTTTGGAATCACTAGAGAGCTCTCTCAACACAAACGAACAATCTATGATGGAGCTCGATCTGCGCGTAAAACAAATTCGTGAAATGGTTGACATGATCAGTGGCATTGCTGACAACACTAACTTACTTGCGTTGAACGCAGCGATTGAAGCAGCGCGTGCAGGAGAGCAAGGAAGAGGCTTTGCGGTCGTTGCAGATGAGGTTCGTAAGCTCGCCAGTGATACCTCGCAGCAAACCACCAATATTCGTGAAATGATGAATGAGTTAGTTATCGCAGCGGATCGTTCTCGGAAGGCTGTGAATGATTCACGTGAGGAAATGTCTTCTGCGTTACAGTCAAGTCATCAAGTGAAATCTACCTTTACTGAAATTAATGAAGCGGTTCAGCTTATCCAGCAACGTGTCGACCAAATTTCTGTTGCGACAGAAGAGCAAGAACGCGCTACCGCTGAAGTTTCTCAAGCTATCTCACACCTTTCTGAGCAAGGTGAACATACCAAACTTCAGTTGGAAGCCATGGTTGAGAGCTCGGAACAAGTCGCAGACATCGCAGGGCATCAACAAACGATGCTGCATAAATACGAACTGCTTAAAGTGAGTTGATCCAACATTAGGTAAGAGCAACCGAACTTCCTATACGACCAAAGGCAGGGCAATCGCTCTGCCTTTTTAATTTTCGACTCCAAGAGTGAGTGACCTAAATCGCAAATTGATTAACGATACGGGAGTAATGTGCCATTAGCATTTGTTAATGCTTTGTTGTCAACTCAGGGTTGTTAGAATATTCCGTTAAATATAGGGAGTGCGATAAATGCCAGAGCGAGCAAGTTTGATATTAATAAACGATCACCGAGAGGTTTTATTGATTGAACGAGTGAGGGGCGATAGACACTATTGGGTGTTTCCAGGCGGTAGTGTAGAGGATGGAGAAAGTCTTTCTGAAGCGGCGAAACGCGAAGCTCTAGAAGAGACCTCTATAGAACTGACATCGCTCAAATTTGTGTTTCAGAATCAAAATCAAGGTCGACAGGAGCATTACTTCTTATCACATATCGGCTCAGCTACCCCAACGCTAGGTAATGGTCCCGAGCAACAAAGGCAATCGGTTTCCAATCAATATATTCTGAGATGGGTGAGTTTTACTGAGCTAGCCGTGCTTCCTCTCTTTCCAGTAGAAGCGAAACAAATATGCCTTCAGAGCGAGGAGGTACTCTTTGGTCGATAAAGTATGTCCAGTGGTATTAAGAGACCAAAATAACGAGATTCTTCTTTTCAAACATCCTCTTGCAGGCGTTCAGTTGGTGAAAGGCACTGTTGAACCCTTCGATTACGACTTCTTAAGTGCGGCAAAAAGAGAATTGGCAGAAGAGTCGGGGATTGAACTGGTCAATCAAACAACCTACTTAGGGGCTTGGGAGAGTGGGTTTCAAGAGCAGATTTGGCATTTCGTTTTGTGTGAATGTGAAGCGTTGCCGGAACAGTGGGTCTTCCACACTCAAGATGATGGTGGGCATGATTTTGAATTCTTTTGGCATAAGGTGACAGAAGACATTTCTTTTCGTGCGCACCCTGTTTTTCAACATGCTTTAGAGCAAGTTCGTGAGTTTATTCGTCTTGAGGCAATGAAGTGAAAGTTGGAATCGGTAATCACACGAATGGTGAGTTGTTTCAAGAACTCAAAGAACAACGTATTCAATTCAATCAGTTTGCCTTACAGCTGTTTGAAGACCAAATGATACAAACCAAACAACGTGGCCAGACATTGTCTGTATTGGTAACAACGCCTTCGGAATTAAGGGCTCCTTTTGGAGCAACGCTGGCTGAGCTTGTTGCTCATGCAGCTCTGAAAGGGCTAGAGCCTTGTCCGCTTGCCGTCGCATCATACTTGTTACTTCAAGGTATTTCGCTCACAAAAGATGAATACATAATGCTCGCTTCTTTGCCTCTTGCTCAGGAAGAGACCTATCCCAGAGGTTTATATCTGCGCAAGCGGGATGATGGTGTGTGGCTAAGAGGTTATCGATGTGAGGATGCCTTTATCTTTCCGCCTTCGATGAAGTTTTTGTTCATTGACTTAAAAGCACCACAAGAGGGATAACTTTGACCTACGTTTACCATCGCGTACCAAGCAACTTGACGGGAGACCGATTGAAACCTCTTAACTGCTTGAAAGCGTCACACCCGAACTTGTATCAACAACATGTCAAGAAATACGAGTATCGTCCGCAAGCTCTAAAGCGTCGTGTTCATGGGTTGGATTGTTATTGGAATGACGTGCTTCACTTTACACCGATTCATCCGGGCAAGGTACTAGAGGGATTGAGAAAGAGCGGCCTTGAGACGACAACGCTAGGTCGTTGGTTTCGGTTTGATGTGAGGGAGCTTGGCTTTGATAAAACCAATACCGTGATTTTCTGGTCGCCCAATCAAGAATTTGGTGATTGGAAAGAATCAAAAGAGGATTTTATGCCTTACAAAGAGACCGAACTTTTACAACTCAGCGAACTTCCGAGCAAAACGCTATGCTTTTATCAGGAGCGAATTCATAAGGAAGAAGTGCCATTGTTATTCTTTCGTACCCCTCACGTACTGTTTAAAGGCTCTGTCGGTCTCAAAAATGGTCATGAAATTACAATTGTTTAGCTGACTTCTATATGCTTTGCGCATTCATTCAGATAAGGAAAGGAAACGATAATGGATAAATTCGTAGTGTTTCTCCTATGCCTTTGCCTGACAGTAGGTGGCGTTATTCACCTTTACGACAATATTGTCGATGGCTTTTTGCCTTACGATTTTGCCCCAGGCTGGTTAAACATGTATTGGAGTGCTTTGGGTCTCCTAGATTTGCTTGCCGTGTATTTGTTGATCAAGCATCGACGGACCGGGCTGGTTTTAGTTTTATTGATTATGTTAAGCAGCGTAGGCTTTAACTCGTATGCACACTATGGATTGGGTATCTTCGAGAGCAGTGGACAACTGCAATGGCAAACGTTGCTATTAGGATTTTCTATTGGGGTATCAATTTGGTTGTGGAATTCGCAAAAGAATCGTCACTCTCGTCAGATATTCCGTTAACTTTTTGACATTACTTATTTTTCAACAGGGAAGTGTTATGGATAACTTTAAGGAGCTGGCGAGCTTCGGTATTTTTGCTGCGCTATCAGGCTTTAGCTTTGGTGCCATCTTTTTTGGTATTGCATTTGTATACGCAGCAATAAATAAACAACAAGACGTGAGTGTACTCGCCATCTCATCGATTATTCTGGGTATTATCGGCTTGTTTGTCGGCGTCACTCAATCAAACAAGAAACGTAATTTGATTAAAGCCTAAAGATTTCTATTCAATCCTAAATACACTGGGGTGAGTAGCGGTTGCATGTTCGTGATACATATCATCGAGGTAGGTCAGCAACTCATCTTCTTCTAGAAATGGCGGCACTACCAAATCTCTGACTGGGCGCTTTATCGATGTTTCTGAATCGATATAAAGCGTCCAAATCCCATCTTTGCATTCCGCAAGCACGACTTTTCCAAACACATTCACTTTCATTGAGCGGCTCATGAGGAAGACTTTTCTTTGTAACGAAATGGCTGGGTAATCAGTTTATCTAATCTTTGCTCGTCTTTGTCGCGAATCTCTGGAACACCAATCACAACATCATCATGTCCTAACTCCGGTTGAGCTCGATATGTGCCAAACAAGCGATCCCAGATAGACAAGAAGAAGCCAAAGTTTGAATGTGTCTCGCGCACGATGACGGAGTGGTGAACGCGATGCATGTCTGGTGTCACAACCAACTTACGTAACGTCGCGTCCCAAGGCAGTGGCAGCTTTGCATTGCTATGGTTAAACATGGCGCTGGCATTCAATACGATTTCAAACACAACGATGCCAATAGGAGAGACGCCTAAAGTAAACACAGCGGCGATTTTTACCACCATAGAGAGAATGATTTCTATCGGGTGGAATCGTGTCCCGGTTGTGACATCGATATCCAAGTCAGCATGATGCATGCGGTGAAGCTTCCATAGCGGTTTAACTCGATGGAAGACTAAATGCTGTAGGTAGATGATGAGATCGAGTAGCACAATGCTTATCAGCACATTTAACCAAGTCGGGAAGGCAAGAGCATTGAGTAGGCCCCAATGGTTTTCATAAGCGATGATGGCCGCTTGAAAGGCTGCAATCGGCATAACTATGGCAATAACGACACTATTTAGTGCGACCAATGTGAGGTTGTTAAACCAGCGAAATGAACGGTCGACAGTCAGGTGCTTTCTCGGTCGCTTGTTTTCCCACAAGGTGCACAGCAACAAAACACCAATGAAGATGCTGAGTCGTAGCCAAGAAGGGTCGTTAAATGCAGTTTCGGGCACACTAATTTCCTTGTTTGATTCGCTTATTTGTTAAGACCTTAACACTCCACCGTATCTTTCAACGAGAAGAAAGGAATGTGAATGTCCGTCCGTTTATCAACATTTCTTGAGACTAACCCTCTATGCAAGTAGAATCGCGCTCTACTTTTATGAAGACCCTAACAACTGGCACTTTCTATCCATGAGAATCCACGCTTTCCATCGTTTATACCAGCACCGTCAATCTATCTCAACGAAGCCGTTTAACGCTCGCGGTTGTAAAGTGGTTCGCTGTCCTTATTGTCAGGTTTCTGAACAATATTGTTTGTGCGAGATTCAGCCGAACATTGAATCCAATATTGCCTGTATGCTGATCGTATCGGAAAACGAAGTGTTTAAGCCAAGTAATACTGGGCGTCTTATTGCTGATACGATTCAAGAGACCTACGTGTATCAATGGAATCGTACCGAACCTTCTGAAGAGATGTTGGCATTGCTAGAGAACGATGCTTATCAACCTGTGGTTGTCTTCCCAGCAGATTACGTGGATGAGCCTGAACGTTTGTTGGACGGCTTAAGCCCAGAGCCTTTGAAGACATCCGATGGCTCGGATAAAAAGTGGCTAATGATCTTCATTGATGGTAGTTGGCGTGAGGCACGTAAGATCTTCCGCCGTTCAGAGTTTCTTAAATCTTTGCCTGTGCTTTCTATTGAGCCGGAATCACTGTCTGAATACATTATGCGTCGCTCGGATAACGAGCAACACTTATCAACGGCAGAAGTGGCGACGTTAGTATTCAAACAGGCAGGTGAAGAGCAAGCTTCGGAGTGTCTGCAATTGTGGTTTGAAGCCTTCCGTGAAACCTACATGCTGACGAAAACTCGAGTAAAAACCGACTGGTCTCGCCCGCATCTGAAACGTTTCAAAGAGTGGGCTAAAATCGAGAGCTAACTCTAAGGAATGAACTTTTGTTGATGGCTTGTTGTTCAACTGGCTTCAACGAGGGGATAAATCTGCATTCCGTCACGGTTTGCAGGCGTACAGATATGGATAATGCCTAAAGTTTATCTTTTTGACTCCAGCATATTTTGGGAGTCGTTTGAGCATTTTAGGAGAGAATTGCATGTATTACGGCTTTGATGTCGGTGGCACTAAAATCGAGTTTGGTGCGTTTAACGAAAAACTTGAGCGTGTAGCAACTGAACGTGTACCAACACCAACAGACAACTACGATTTGCTGGTAGAAACCATCGCAGGTCTGGTTAACAAATACGATGCGGAATTTGGTTGTGAAGGTACGATTGGTCTTGGTCTTCCTGGCATGGAAGATGCGGATGACGCAACTGTACTAACGGTTAACGTACCTGCCGCAAAAGGCAAACCACTTCGTGCGGATCTGGAAGCTAAAATCGGTCGCAGCGTAAAAATCGAAAACGATGCAAACTGTTTCGCGCTTTCTGAAGCATGGGATGAAGACCTTCAAGACGAACCATCTGTACTAGGTTTGATCCTTGGTACGGGTTTTGGCGGCGGCTTTATCTACGAAGGTAAAGTGTTCTCTGGCCGTAACCACGTTGCGGGTGAGGTAGGTCATACACGTCTTCCTATCGACGCTTGGTTCCACCTAGGCGAAAACGCGCCTTTACTAGGTTGTGGTTGCGAAAAGAAAGGTTGTCTAGACAGCTACCTGTCTGGTCGTGGTTTCGAGCTTCTTTACGCGCATTACTATGGCGAAGAGAAGAAAGCGATCGATATCATTAAGTCACACGCAGAAGGTGAAGCAAAAGCGGTTGAGCACGTTGAGCGCTTTATGGAGCTTCTCGCAATCTGCTTTGCGAACCTGTTTACTGCGACTGACCCACACGTTGTTGTACTAGGCGGCGGTCTATCTAACTTCGAACTGATTTACGAAGAGATGCCAAAGCGTATTCCTAAGTACCTGCTTTCTGTCGCGAAATGTCCAAAGATCATCAAAGCAAAACATGGTGATTCAGGTGGCGTACGTGGTGCTGCGTTCCTAAACATCAAATAATCGTCTGAGTTTTCGGTAAGCGAAAATACATAAGACCTATATTGAAAGCCTCGTTTTCCTTTAAGGTGAAACGGGGCTTTTTACTTATAGAGTACGAACAAAAAGAATAGGTATAAAAAAACTCGCGACGAATCGCGAGTTTTTGTTTTGGTCTGTGTCGCTTGGCTTATTTGTTCTTTTTACCTACACCCAAGTTTTCTTTTTGAGCTAGGGTGATTTTGCTAAAGCCTAATTTTCTGAAGTAGTTATCACGGTAGTTGCGCACCGCTTTAGTATCAGATACTGCTTCGATTTGTTGCTCCATCTTTAGGAACTCAGTGATGTCGATACCTTCTGCTTCTGCAACCGCTTCTTGAATGTTGCGGTGTTGCTGGTACGAGAACGTCAGTTCTTTGTCTTGGTCTTTGTAAGTGTAAAGAATGGTGCGAGCCATAGCTGTCTCTCTGAAAATTTTTCTGTAATCAATAAAAAGGCCAGACATGCTGACCTTTGAATTCTGAATTGGCCTAGATTCTGCCTTGAAGAGGGATAATTGTCACGTTTTCTCCCGTTTTTACTGTATCAACAGCAGGGGAGATTTCGATCAGGCAGTTTGCCTCGCTCATTGAGCGCAAGATACCAGAGCCTTGTTTACCCGTTGTGCGGACCGTTAGACGACCTGTTTCGTCGAGTTCGTAGATACCGCGACTAAACTCGGTACGACCTTGGCGAGAACGGAGGTTTTCTGTGGCAATGGCACTGACTTTGAGTGGCTTCCAGCCTTGTTCACCTTGCATCTTACGCAGCGCAGGCTCAACAAAGTTGATGAATGAAACCATCACGGCAACAGGGTTACCCGGCAAACCAAAGAAAGGTTTATCGTTGATTTGACCGAACGCAAGCGGACGACCAGGACGCATGTTGATACGCCAGAAATCAATTTGCCCCAGTTTGTCCAATGCCAGCTTAATGTAATCTGCATCGCCAACGGATACGCCGCCAGAAGTCATCACTACGTCGGCTTGCGCAGAAGCATTTTCGAGCGCTTCAATCATTAATTGCTCATTATCTTCTAGAATACCGAAATCCAAAATTTCACAGTCAAGTTTCTCTAACATGCCCATGATAGTGAAACGGTTTGAATCGTAGATTGAATTCGCTTTCTGATCTGTACCTGGCGCTTGCACTTCGTCACCGGTAGAGAACACAGCAACTTTCAACTTGCGGAACACATTCGCTTCACCAAAGCCAAGAGAAGCAATCATGCCCATCTCAGGGGAGGCTAGGCGAGTGCCTGCGGTAAACACATCACTACCAATTGCTAAGTCTTCACCCGCTTGGCGAACGTTTTGACCGGTTTTGATGCTTGCACCATTGAACGTGACTTTATCGCTATCCTGTGTTGCCTGTTCACGCATAACAACGGTATCACCATTGATAGGTGTTGGGGCGCCCGTCATGATCTTAACCGCTTGACCAACTTCTAAAGGCTGATCGTAAGCATGACCCGCCATCACTTCAGCAACCACTTGGTAGCTGTCGCGCTCGATGTCATCACCGCGAATAGCGTAACCATCCATCGCTGAGTTGGTGTATTGCGGCACGTTAACTGGTGACACCACGTGGTCTCCTAGCACACGACCGTATGCATTTTCAATCTTGCACGCTTCGGTTTCAGCAACTGTGTTCACCAAAGAAAGGATCTTTTCTTGTCCTTGAACCACAGAAAGGAAAGCTGGAGAAAGGGTATCGCAGCAAGCGGCTTCTTTCTCTTTACTCTTTGGTGCTTTCGCTTCTTGAACATACTGAATAACGAACTGGGCAATCGCCTCAAGATCGTTGATGTTCATTTGTGGCAGTTCAGAATCCAGTTCGCCGCTGTCTGAAGCAATCGCGATGATGTTTTCATCGTTTGGATGAAGCCAAGGCTTGCCGACTTCTTCTCGGTGCAATTCGATCTTAGGAAAGGCAATGTTTTTGCAGCCTTCCACCAAAACCACATCTAGCTTCTCTTCATCGAAACGTGTCAGTAGGTAATCAAACTCCGATTCTGATTCTGGTGTTTCTGTCATCAGTGCGAAGCGGTTACGAGAAGAGATCAGCATTTGCGATGCGCCCGCTTTACGTAGGCGATGGCTGTCTTTGCCCGGTTGGTCGACATCGAAGTTATGGTGTGCGTGCTTTAGCATACCGATGCGTAAACCTGCTTCGGTCAACTTTGGTAGCAATGCTTCAAGTAGCGTAGTTTTGCCCGTGCCTGAGTAGGCAGCAAAACCAAGAATAGGGATGTTTAGCGTGTGTTTCATGATTCAAGTTGTCCAAATTGCGCCAGTTCTTCAGGCGTATTTAAGTTGACGAAACAGTTTGGTGAGTCGCTAAAGTCAACGTAACTGGTGTTGCACTCTTTGTAGAGTAGGATGATCTTACGATCGCCACGTTCTAAAAACGCGGTCAGCTTTGGCAGTATGCGCTTGTGATAAAGCGTGAAGACAGGCTGCTGGTGGTCGCCATCATGAGCAACCAAAATATCGGTGTCTTCTTCTACTGCATTGCAAAAACGCTCAACAAGATCAGTGTTGATTTGTGGGCTGTCGCAAGGGACGAAGCCAACCCAATCGGTTTCTGCATGAACCAAGCCCGCGTGGATGCCGCCCATCGGACCTGGGAAATCTTTAAATTGATCACTGAAGACGAAACCAAACGCACGGTAGGCGTCTTGGTTTCGGTTCGCATTGATTAGAATGCGTGGTGTTTGCGGAGATAAACGTTCGATAACGTGTTCGATGAGTGGCTTCTGATTCAGTTCGATCAGACCTTTGTCTTTTCCACCCATACGGCTGGCTTGACCACCAGCCAAAATGACCCAACTAGTTTGTGTTGGCTGAAGCATATGCGTTCTCTTGGGATGTTTCTTTTGGTATGACATACAAGAGTGGAGACTCTATCAAAGTCTTGTCTTTAATCCACCACTGTTTTTTACATAAATCCGTCAACGCGTTCGCTTGGTGGCTAGTCACAACAATACTAGAGCCACGATCAAGCAGATCTTTTGCCATGATAACCAGACGTTCAATCGACTCTTGGTCGAGAGAGGCACTTGGTTCGTCCATCAACAAAATCGATGGTTTTAAAATCCAAGCTCGTGCCATTGCTACGCGTTGCTTTTCACCGCCGGACAATACAGAGATGTGTTCGTCGGCTAAGGTTTCTAACCCTACCATGCGCAGCGCACTAATAACTTGAGCTCGCTTATCTTTTGCCGTGTCTTGTTGATATTTAACTCCATAAACGACGTTTTCGTACACAGTGCCGTCAAAAAGGTAAGGAGACTGATGGAGATAAATCACGTCAACACGACCATTGCGACGCGTCCACTTCTTCAACCAAGTATCTTTCGGTGCCACCACTTTACCCGTTGAAGGCTTGAGCAAACCCGCAAGGATCTTAAGTAAGGTGGTTTTACCAACGCCATTGTCACCTTTTAGGTAAATCGCGTCGTTTGGACCAATGGCTAATTCAGGGATGTGGAAAAGCACACGCTCTTTAAAGCGCATGGACAATTGCTCGGCGGTAATTTTTATAGTCATAATTCACCCTTACATTGGGTCGATGGCGAGTCGATTGCTTGCTTCATGTTCTTAGATAGCCTTTGCCTCTCATGCTCGATAAGAGGAAGTTGAGCGCTAACGCTAACGATAGTAATACAATTCCTAATGCAACTCCTTGCGCAAAAGCACCTTTACTACTTTCCATTGCAATGGCAGTCGGAATATTACGGGTTACGCCCATAATGTTGCCACCAACCATCATTGAACAACCTACCTCTGTGACGATTCGTGAGAATCCCGCAATGATAGCCGCCAATAAAGGAAAACGTGTCTCCCAGATCATAGTAGCAGCGATACGAGGTATTGACGCTCCTAACGTAATCGCCGTTTCAACCGCGCGACGGTCACTCGATTGGAGCGCACCGTGCATCATAGAAACCAGAACCGGAAAACAGACGATCATTTGTCCTAAGATCATGGCTTTTTGCGTAAACAGCATTTGCCAATCACCTAAAGGTCCCGCTCTCGATAGCAGCATGTAGAGCAGCAAACCGATTACGACCGTTGGCACCGCCTGTAAGGTGTTCACAATGGACAGCAAGAACCACTTACCACGAAAGTCGGTGTAGGCGAGGACAAAGGACATCAAAATAGACGGCAATACCACCAAAGATATTGCCGTAATAGAAACACTAAAGGAGACCGCAACGATCTCCCATAGGTCTGCATCAAAATTCACCAGTAAGCGCAAGGCTTCTAGTGTTGTATCAGCAAGATTCATATTGCGTTATTTGGTCTCAGCATTCGCAACGAACAATTGTTTACCATTCAGACGGAAGCTGTTGATCAGCTCTTGACCGTGCGGATTTACTAACCAGTCACTGAATGCCTTCGCACCTTGGTAGTTGATGGTTGGATAACGCTCTGGGTTAACCAAAATCACTTGGTATGGGTTAAACAGTTTTTCGTCGCCTTGGAATAGAATCGCAAGATCCAATTTGTTTTGGTAAGCCAACCATGTACCACGGTCAGTCATGGTGTAGCCTTGCATCTCTGAAGCCATATTCAGAGTAGGACCCATACCTTGGCCTACGCTGCGGTAGCCACCAAAGTTTGGTTCCATCTTAGTTTGCGCCCAAATGCCCAATTCTTTTTTGTGTGTACCGGAATCATCGCCACGAGAGATGAAAGTTGCATCTTTGTTTGCGATCTCTTTGAATACGTCGAGTACGGATGCATCATCTTTCACTTGTGCTGGGTCAGACTTAGGACCAACGATAACGAAGTCGTTGTACATCAGTTTACGTGGAAGGACGCCGTAGCCATTCTCAACAAACACACCTTCTGCTTTAGGAGCGTGTGTCATTACCAAATCAACGTCGCCGTTTTCACCCATCTTCAGCGCTTTACCAGTGCCCGCCGCGATGATATCCACTTTGTAGCCAGTGTCTTTTTCAAATTGAGGAAGTAGGTAGTCCAGTAAGCCAGAGTGGTAAGTACTTGTTGTTGTTGCCAGGCGAATGTGTTCTCCATCTTGAGCTGAAAAAGCAGAGTAGCTTACAAGAGTGATTGACGTTGCAGCTAGAGTCAGCGCAATTTTTTTCATTTTAGTTGTTTCCTTTCCAATGATTCTTTGGCTTCTAAAGTCTTGGGTTACTAAAGAAGTCGCCAGAGCGTCATAGCGCGCTCATATCACAAGTCACCTTAGGGTGAGGGAGCGAGAAGCGATGATTACGCGTTGATCTCTCCCGCATCCTGAGACCACTTGGACACTCCATATAGCAAACAAGATGCCAACATTTTACAAGCTCAAAATGTTTGATTTATGCGCTAATTCATGGACTTATTTGCATAAAAATTTGCGTTGGTACAAAATGTCGCACTTTTTGTAGGGTATCTCTGTTTAAACTTGGTACACTCTGTCCCATTCAAATCCAACTGGGGTAAATATGTCTACTCAATCCCATATTAGTACAAACCAACAATACAACGCTTTTTCAGTACTGGTCGTTGATGACGAACTCGGTATGCAAGCCATCCTTAAAAAGGCTCTGGGCAAGCTGTTTTCTCAAGTCGATACAGCGGGCAGCATTGAAGAAGCGGAAGAGCTACGTAACTCACGCCACTACGATTTGATTCTGTTAGATATCAACTTACCGGGGCGTTCAGGGATTGAATGGGAAGAGGCGTTTGAAGATGACGACAAACGCGCGGATGTCATCTTTATGACAGGCTACGCGGATTTGGAAATTGCGATTCGAGCCCTACAGCTTGGTGCATCGGACTTTATCCTCAAGCCGTTTAACCTAGAACAGATGCTGAAAGCGGTCAGTCGTTGTATGGATCGTCGTTTGAACGAACGCATGCAATACGCGATGAAGCGTGACTATCAGCGTCACAACACCTCAGAGATTATTGGCGGTTCGGAAAAAACTCGCCAGCTCAAACAACTGATCACTCAATTTGCGCCGTCTCGCGCATCTGTCCTAGTGGAAGGTGAGTCGGGCACCGGTAAAGAGTTGGTAGCGAGAGGCATTCACCAAGCAAGCGGTCGAACAGGTCCATTCGTCCCACTTAACTGTGGCGCGATTGCACCAGAGCTTTTAGAGAGTGAGTTATTCGGGCATACCTCGGGGGCTTTTACTGGCGCTAAGAAATCTCGCGAGGGTCTTTTCCGCGTAGCCAATGGCGGCACATTATTCCTTGATGAAATCGGTGAGATGCCTTTGTCCATGCAAGCGTCACTGCTACGCGTGTTAGAGCAGCGCACCATTCGCCCGGTTGGTTCTGAGCGTGAAATCAGCATTGATGTTCGTATTGTCGCGGCGACCAACCGCAACCTGCAAGAAGAGGTCAACAAAGGTAACTTCCGTAGCGACCTTTACTACCGTTTGAACGTGCTGAAGATTGAAGTTGCCCCTCTACGTGAGCGTAAAACAGACTTGTTTGAACTGGTTCCATATTTCAGCAATATGCTGACCAGTGAGCTGGGTATGCAAGCACCGAAGTGGGCGCATGAAGATATGGAAGCGATGAGCGAATACGAATGGCCAGGTAACATTCGTGAACTTAAAAACCTCATCGAGCGTTGTATTTTGTTAGGTAAACCACCTGCGCATCACTGGCGTGAACTCAATGGCGGTCATGCTTTACCTAATGTCTCCATTACCGTGTCACACAGTGAAGAATTGCCAACCTTCAAAGAGGGCAAAGAGTTCTCTGGTGAAGGCTATCCAAACACTTGGACACTAAAAGAAGTGGAAAAAGCGCATATCCAACAGTTGGTTAATTTGCACGAAGGCAACAAGTCGGCGGCGGCTCGAGATTTAGGAGTGGCACGAAAAACGCTAGAGCGCAAATACAAAGAGTGGGATTCTGAGGACGAGGATTATGCCGAGTAGTAGTTGGCAGCAACACAAAGGATTGTCTAAATGGACGTACCGATTCAAAACCATGGTGCGTTATCGACTGTTGATTTTGACATCTGCGCCAATCTTTCTAACGCTGATAGCCCTTATCGGCATTACGATCTATTGGTCGATTCACTATACGTGGCAAAACGCGTTGTTAGACGTATCGGAGCGTTTGGGTGTCGCTAATAACAGCATTACGCTGCTGCAACAAAAGCAGGCGAACTACGTCAAATCGTTCGCGGACTCTTATGACTTCCGTACCAGAGTGAACCAAAATGTCCCACAAGCAGAGTTGCAAAAGTGGGTGACGGCGCAGAAGAAACGTTACGGTTTGGACTTTTTGTCCTTCCAACGTGTTAATTCGATGGAAAACAAATTCCGCTTTATGGATTTAACTAAGCGCGAATCTTTCTTCGATGTTCTCGACAGAAAGGAACTGGAAAAGCTAGACCCTGAACTCGCCAAACGTGCTGAAGTACCGATTCTAAAGACTGGTGGAGTGGAAGCGCGTGGCTTGGTGAGCCGAACTGTGATCCCAGTTTACAGCCAACAGAACGACTTAATTGGCTTCTTAGATGGCGGTTTGCTGCTTAACAACAGCACGGTATTGGTCGATCAAATTCGTGATCTTATCTATTTGAGTGATAACGACACCCTCCGTCCCGTGGGGACTCTGACGGTATTCTTGGATGATCTTCGTGTTAGTACTAACGTTCCCTTAGATAGCGACCAACGTTTGGGGCGCGCTATCGGTACGCGAGTAAGTTCAGAGGTATACAACAAGGTATTGGCGGAAGGTGAGCAATGGGTCGATCGCGCGTTTGTTTACGATGCTTGGTACATCACTGCTTATCAACCAATCAAAGACCAGTACGACAATGTCATTGGTATGCTCTACACCGGTTACTTGATGTGGCCATTCGTAAAAGCTTACATGACCAATATCGTTGAGATCAGCTTGATTACCTTAATGCTGCTCTTAGTTTCTGGCGTGATGGTGTATCGCGGTTCTCGTGATCTATTCCGTCCAATCGAGCGCATCTACAAAGTCGTGAAGCTTGTCCAGTTGGGTAAAGAAAAGCGCATTGGTCCATTAGGGTTGGATGAACACCATGAGCTGGCTCAGTTAGCACGTCAGTTCGATAACATGCTTGACGCTTTGGAAGATCGCAAAGTCGAACTGAAGAACTCTGCCATGGAGCTGGAAGGTAAAGTTCAACAACGCACGGCGAGTTTGAAAGACAAAACTGAAGAGCTTGAACTTCATATTCAACTACTCAACCAAACCCGTGACAAGCTCGTCGTCAACGAAAAGCTTGCCGCACTGGGTGAGTTGACTGCTGGGATCGCCCACGAGATTAACAATCCAACCGCAGTGATTCTGGGTAACGTTGAATTGATTCAATTTGAGCTAGGTGAAGAGGCAAGCCGCGTTCAGGAAGAGATTGATGCGATTCACGCTCAAATTGACCGTATTCGTAATATCACGCGCAGCTTACTGCAATACAGCCGTCAGGGCGGTGTACAAGACGAAATTACGTGGCAGCACGTGAATCCAATTATCGATGAGAGTATTACGCTGGTTAAAACCGGCACTAAAAAGCGCGACATCGATTTTGTCACCGATTTACAAGCCCATACCTCGGTCGAGATCAACCGCCACCACTTGCTGCAGATTCTGGTGAACTTGCAGATGAATGGCATTCACGCGATGGACGGCAAAGGCAAGCTAGCCGTCGTGAGTGAAGATTGGATTGAAGACGGCGAACTGAAAGGTGCCGCGATTCATGTCACTGACGAAGGTTGCGGTATCAAGCCAGAAAACTTGAGTCGTATCTTCTCGCCATTCTATACCACTAAACGCGACGGTACTGGGCTAGGGCTTTCTGTTTCGCAAAGTATTCTTAGTCAAACAGGCGGCGAGCTAAAAGCTGAATCGGAATGGGGCAAAGGCAGTACGTTCAGTATCTACCTGCCAAAGAAAGCCGAGCTACTGCTTGAGGTAACGAATATCGCTTAACCGGCGATTCCAATTCGTAACGCGCAAAGAAAAGGGTCAGTGTAAATCACTGACCCTTTTTGTATCTGTCCTTCTCTAAACGCGAGAGGAATACGCAGAATTAACCCGTATGCACTGCAATCTTCGGTGGATTGATACCGTGCTTCTTGAACTCTTTCATCACACGTAGAGTAATGTCGGTTTCAAACAGCTTCTCGTAGGCGGTATCCACCACATAAGCCTTACACGTTAGCTGAATCGCCAAGTAGTTATCCGTAATGGTCTGCTTTACAAGAACCGTTACTGGCTTAGGTAGGTGAATATAACGGCTTGAAGACGCCGCTTCCTGAATCAAGTCACGCGCTAACGTAATGTCTTCATTCATGCCCACATAAAATGGAATCACTACCTGCATATCCAGCGCACCATAGTTACCGCTGACCACAACTTCACTCAAGAACTTGTTGTTTGGAATCGTAATGATGTCATCGGTTAGGGTACGCATTCGCACAGAGCGCAAACCAATCGCAATAATATCGCCGTAGTTACCTTCGAACGTGACGCGGTCACCAACT
Organism: Vibrio sp. L85; assembly: GCF_963871815.1. Lineage (NCBI taxonomy): Bacteria > Pseudomonadati > Pseudomonadota > Gammaproteobacteria > Vibrionales > Vibrionaceae > Vibrio > Vibrio sp. L85. The sequence goes on along the minus strand of NZ_CAWMYL010000091.1, from coordinate 38,215 downwards.
TGGAACGGGCGATCCACCATAACCGTCATACCTGCGATGAAGGATGCGGCTAGGTCTTTCAATGCGAAACCAACCGAAACCGCTAACGTACCACCAATCAAAGCAAGGATTTGATCGTTAATACGGAAGCTCATCATAAACACGACAGAGCCAGCGGTTAAGTAGATAAAGAACTGCAAGAAAGATTGAAGCTTTTGCAGCACCATGCGGTATTGCACGAACTGGCTGCCGATGCTTTCTACCATCGAGTTCATGAACTTAAGCAATAGCCACGTTGAGGCAATCACAATGATGGAGAAGAACACGCCGCTCCAACGAATTAGGCTAGCGATTTGCGAGATATTATCCACACTCGCGATCTCTTCAGTCGCCAATGCAGAGGTGCTTAATAGCGATAACGCTAATACGGTGAGTAGTTTTTTCATCGTTATTTCACCAATAAATGTTGACGGTCGAGAACGTTGGTAATGTGACGGAACCAATGATCCGACACGCGAGCTTTGTCTTCGCTCCACTCAATAAAGCCGCGGCTTTGGAAGTAGCGCAGAGTACCGATAACTTCCGCAATACTCAGTTGAGTACATTCAGACAACTCTTCCGGCGATGCCACTTCAAGCTGAACAATTGAGCGCAGCACTGCCAGCATTGGCTTCGGCATTTTTTCTAGTTCTTGAGACTCTGGTGCATGGAACAATCGAACCACCACTTGTTGCGTCTCTTTGTCTTGACGCAGAGACAAGCGGAAAAAGCGCAAGCCCACTGTCGGGTTACCATCAGAGTAATGCCACAGAATACGGTAGAAACCTTGTTTAGCACGTTCTTCTTCCGTGATGTCTTCTTGGTCCCATTGCTTAGGGACGACAAGACCATCAAACGTTACTGGGTTCTCAATCTCTTGGTTAATACGCGTATCAAACAGCGCAGACAGTTGTTTTTCACTCCAGCGCGGCATAAACGCCACCCAGTCAAACAACAGACGTTCGCCACGAGCGCGGTCGACAAAACGCCAACTTGCTTTCTCAATCGCCATGACAACGCGGTGATTTTTCTTAGAACGACGAAGTAGATTAGTCAGTTTAATCAAACCGCTTAAACCGCCTACCATTGGCTTAACTAAGCGCTGGGCGTTATCAACCGCGATAAGGTAAGGCGTGTCACTTTTACGTAAATGCGCAAGAACCTGAATCTCAGAGGCGTCTTCTTCCAACCCAAGTTGTAGAGCCAGTTCTTTTAGTAGTTCACTGTAGCCTGCATATGGGCAGTTTAGATAAAGCGGTTTGGCGTTCTTCACTTTGTTAAGGATCGTACGAAGGAAGGTCGTTGTACCAACGCCACGTTCACCAGAAATCACACATACCGCAGGGCTATCTGTCAGCAGGTATTTAGACAGTTGCTTGATTTCGTCTGAGGCATACTCGACCAACTCACTGTCTTCGCTACCAGGAAGAATATACTCGAATGTTTGCTCGCCTTTGATTCTTACTAGGTTGGTATCACCGCCCTTGTTACCTGTTTGTTTGGCAACTTCGATGCGGAACAAGTATGCCAACGCTTGGCTAAACATGGTGTAGTTAGACAGCATTGCGACAATACGGTGTTTGAAGCTGTGCAGCGTAATCCACACGGCACATATAGCCGTACCAATGATGCTTAGAAACAAGGTGTCTTTACGACGAATAGACCAGTTTACCCACACAGGACGATCAGAGAGCTTCTCCGCGACTTCAAATACCTTTTTACGCCATAGGCGCAATACCGACAGCGTCACCAATACAAACCAGAAGAACAGCGCGCTGTAGATCCACGAGTAGATGGTGCCTTTACCCAGCGTACGAATCGAGATTTGAAGAATTACGCCAGCAACAATAGCGCTCCAAACGTAACGACGAATGGTCGAAAGGCGCAGGGCAATCACTTCTTGGCTAGTGCTGCGACTGTTGCGATAAGCAAACTCGAGAATAAAGCTAATCGCGATAGAACCACCCAGAACCCACCATGTGAAGATTTCTAGAATGATCAAGTGCTGCAAACTTGGGATTTCTGATAGCACTCGAAGCGAGAGCGTAATCGCAATCAACCAAGCAATGGCTCTGTGTGCACGGCTGATATACCAAATCAAACGAACCCAGATAGGCGGCTTTGTGATGTTATCTAGCTGCGTTTCGCGGAATAGAGTAATGATGCGCTTGCTGTTAGTTAACCACCAGACCAGACCGAAATAGATAAACAACACTTTGATGCCAGCCCAAACAACCGGAATCGGTGAAATCAGAATTTCTTTAATCAGAGATTTGAAAGAACGAATCTGGAAGAATACCAAGTACTCGACGTTAAGCTGAGTTTGACGCCACTCTTGCTTAAACTGCGTGACACCATAAGGACCGAAACCAGTCAGTTTATCGTGCGTGATGGGGTCAGTAAGCTCTAATAAACGCTCTTTACTTTGTCCTAGGCTGTTAACCGTAAGGTAACTGGATTGTGTCTCAAACCACTCTTTGTCTTCACCAGAATTGCGGTATGTCTTTAGGTGTTGATCAAAGATAAGGGTCTGTTTGCGCTGCTCATTCATTACTGCATTGAGCAGTTGGTTGACCTTACGTTTGTCTTGGTCAGACATAAACAAAGGCTCTGGCAGCTTATTGATCTCCTGAGTGATCTCTTGCGCTACAGGCAAGACTTGAGGCTCAGGTTGGAATTCGTACTCCCACTCAGCGTGAGCGGATAAAGAAAGCACGAGACCGACTAGCATTAAAATGCGCGCCATGAAATGCATAAAATTCTCTTAAAACTTAGAAGGTTAGAGTTAGTGTAGTTGCTTTATCGCGATATGCGAGTTTTACCCAATGACCGTACGTTTAGTTTCGATTCTTTAATAGAGACTGACGCTTAATAAAGGAATAACGTACGGAATTGATAAAAGGGGACGCACTATAAACCCAATTTCATGGGGTATGTCAATGGTTAGTCATGACGGATTTATGTCTCAGTTTTGAGTCGGTTAGAGTGAGAACACTTAAATTTAGCAAGGTTTATGTTAGCCAAATCTCAAAAATCAGTTCGCTAAACAGTGCTTTTTCTCATTAATTAATAAAAACAAAACTTGAAGTGTGTAGCCTTAAGCAGTAACGTTGCGCGGTTTTTCCCAATAAACTTGAATTGCTAAGGTAAAGGTTTTGATTTCCACAGCGAATATTACTCAACAATTTGGCGCTAAGCCGCTATTTGAAAACATCTCAGTTAAGTTCGGCGAAGGTAACCGCTACGGCTTAATTGGGGCTAACGGTTGTGGTAAATCAACCTTTATGAAAATCCTGAGCGGTGAGCTTGAACAAACAAGTGGTAACGTAAGCTACGATCCAAACGAGCGCGTTGCAAAACTGAACCAGGACCAGTTCGCATACGAAGAATTCACTGTAATCGATACAGTAATCATGGGTCATAAAGAGCTATGGGAAGTGAAGCAAGAGCGTGACCGTATCTACTCACTTGCTGAAATGAGCGAAGAAGACGGCATGAAAGTGGCTGACCTAGAAGTTCAGTTCGCGGAAATGGACGGTTACATGGCAGAAGCAAAAGCGGGTGAGCTTCTTCTTGCTGTAGGTATTCCAATGGAGCAACACTTCGGTCTAATGAGTGAAGTTGCACCGGGTTGGAAACTTCGTGTGCTTCTAGCGCAGGTTCTATTCGCAGACCCAGACGTTATGCTTCTTGACGAACCTACCAACAACTTGGACATGGACACTATCCGTTGGTTGGAAGACACGCTAAACGCACGTAACTGTACAATGATCATCATCTCGCACGACCGCCACTTCCTAAACTCAGTATGTACGCACATGGCTGACTTGGATTACGGTGAGCTACGTGTTTACCCAGGCAACTACGATGAGTACATGACTGCGGCTTCTCAAGCTCGTGAACGTCTACTAAACGACAACGCGAAGAAGAAAGCACAAATCGCTGAGCTACAAACGTTCGTTGCACGTTTCTCTGCAAACGCATCGAAAGCAAAACAAGCAACATCTCGTGCTAAGCAAATCGACAAGATCAAACTGGACGAAGTAAAAGCGTCTAGCCGTCAAAACCCATTCATTCGTTTTGAGCAGTCTAAAGAGCTATTCCGTAACGCTCTGATTGTTGAAAACCTAAGCCAAGGTTTTGAAGACGACCTGTTTGCTAACTTCAATGCGATTTTTGAAGTTGGTGAGCGCGTTGCAATCATCGGTGAGAACGGTGTGGGTAAAACAACCTTGCTAAACACGCTTGCTGGTGTACTAGAACCACGTACAGGTGAGTTCAAATGGTCTGAAAACGCGAACATCGGTTACTACGCGCAAGACCACGCACACGACTTCGAAGAAGACCTAAACCTAACGGATTGGATGGGTCAATGGCGTCAAGAAGGCGATGACGAGCAAGTGGTTCGTAGTTTCCTAGGTCGTATGCTGTTTGGTCAAGATGACATTAAGAAGTCAGTAAAAGTACTGTCTGGTGGTGAACAAGGTCGTATGCTGCTTGGTAAGCTAATGATGCACAAACCAAACATGCTGTTAATGGACGAACCAACCAACCACATGGACATGGAATCGATCGAATCATTGAACACAGCACTAGAGCAGTACAAAGGCACACTGTTCTTCGTATCGCACGACCGTGTATTCGTAGACTCGCTAGCAACACGCATCATCGAAATCCGCGATGGTAAAATCACAGACTTTAAAGGTACTTACTCTGAGTTCCTTAAATCTCGTGGTATCGAAGGCTAATCCTTCTTCCGAATAAAGAAAAAGACCTCATTGCGAGGTCTTTTTTTATGTCTATTCTGTGTTAGTGCTAATGCTTTGCTAGCGCTATATTGTGGCGTTCAATCCTTAAATTGCCTCATTAGATAAGCATAAATCCCAACGAGCCCGAAGGTAATGATCATCGAAACGATGATGCCGCTTGGGGTGAGTAGATAATTCCACAGCTGATCGTTGTTCATAGTTCACATCCTTTGTGAATCCACATGATGACTTAAGTCTAACTCATTTGGTGAATTAATGATGAGTTATTGATTTCCCTTCACGTCAAAATCAATCTTCTCTGCACCAGTGAAGACTTGGAAACGTAAGCCTTTCGCACGAGCGATAGTAGTGATGCCAAACTTTTTCGCCAGATCCAAACCCATTTGAGTTACGCCCGAGCGAGAAAGTAAAACAGGGATACCCATCTGCGCTACTTTAATCACCATCTCTGATGTAAGGCGCCCCGTTGTGTAGAAAATTTTATCTTCACCCGTTTCTTGATTAAGCCACATTTCACCCGCTAGCGTATCAACTGCGTTGTGACGACCAACATCTTCCACAAAAGACAGCACTTCGTTGCCTCTACACACGGCACAGCCGTGCACAGCGCCCGCTTTTTTGTAGGTATCGTTGTAATGCGTTAATGCTTCAAGCGCCGCGTAGATTTCAGATTGCTTCAGCGGCACTTGTGGCACTTGGTAATCTTCAAGCTGCTTCATCACGTTGCCATACATAGTGCCTTGACCACAACCAGACGTCACCGTCTTCTTCTTCAGCGCGCCTTCTAAGTGCTCAGTATTTTCTTTGGTGATAACCGCAGCTGAGTGCGTTTCCCAGTCAATAATGACCGATTCAATCGCTTCAGGATCAGACAAGAAGCTCTGGTTCTTCAAATAACCCAACACAAGCGCTTCAGGACGAGAGCCAAGCGTCATTAGCGTAACGACTTCCTTCCAGTTCAACATCACCGTAAGAGGGCGCTCACAGGCGATTTGCTTAGTTAGCTTCTCACCGTATTCGTCAAACACTTCTACTTCGATGGTCTGTAGGGGATTTTCACTGGTTTTAATAATGTTTGGTTTTACCACAGTCATGTCCTAATGAATGAGAGAGCCGATACACGCTCTCATTAATGGGTCTATTCGTCTTAACGCTACAACAAAGCAATTCTCATTCCAAAATAGCTGTTATAAGGAAAATTGCGAGGCATTGCTTCGATTCTGGATTAATTCTGCGATATCGCAGCAATGACACAGGTGCTAATTTGAATTTCTACTAGTTTTGAACTTATGAGCTTAGCGAAGGTAAGGCTTAATCTGGCGCGTTTATTGCTTTGTACCGCTAAAATGGTTGAAAGCAAAGTACAAAATGTCCTTTTCTGTCTTAAAGCCAACATAGAACAAACTGGGTGAGTTATGTCGGATAAGAAACAGTTCGAGAAAAATGAAGATTCATGGTCGATAGGCGTGGATCTTGTAGAGCATGAGATCAGTACCGGTATTTGGGTTACGACCCAATGGCAACTGACGGGATTTGAAATTAACCCAACCAAAGACACTCAACATGTGTGCTTGCTGCAATTGCACAAAGACGAGCGCACCGATTACCGCTTTAACCTGAGCTCGCAACAACCAAAGCTTTTCTTGGTTATGGACAATGTCGACTCTGGTGATACACCGACGATTCAATTGCTTACGGCGTCTCAAACTGTCGCTGCGCAATATATGGATGGCGATAACCTAGTATTATCTAATGATATGCCGTTAGCTATTCAAGCTTGGATGGAAGCCTTTATTGGGCGCCACGGTGAATTGTTAGAAGTAAGACGTAAGAAACGCAAAGGAGCGGGCAGAGCAAATGGCAACTAGTTTTTTTAGCCGTTGGTCGAAACGTAAATTAGAAGAAACCACAACCGAGCCTACAGACGCTAAGGTCGTGGAGTCTGTTGAATCTACTGAAGCAGAAACCACACAAGCTCATGAAGAATTAAGCACTGAAGCGCAAGCATTGGCTATTGAGGCTTCTGCGACAGAGACTGAATCTCAACAGGCATCAAACGAAACTACTGATCCTGAAGAGATGTCCGTAGCGCAGCTATTAGTGTCTGAGGCTTCAGAGAGCGTTAAGAAAGCCGCACTGCGTAAGATGTTCTTGTCAGAAGAGTTTAACGTTCGCGATGGTTTGGATGATTACGACGATGATTACAGTAACCTCAAGTCGCTTTCTGAAGGGGTGGCTGAAACACTTCGTGATTGGGTGAAAGAGAAAACGGAAGAAGAACCAGCAGAAGAAACGACACAATCAACAGAATCTCATGAAGAAAGTGATATTGAATCGGCTGATGTAGAACTTGCTGAAGGTGCCGAAATTCCCGAAGAACAAAAAGAACTGGATATAAATACAGTATCTAATGAAAGTGATATTCTAGAGACAAAACTAGCCCCTGAAGAGGTGGGACAAAATATACCACACAAAGAATAGGTACATTTTGACTAAACGCTCAATGAACCGGCTGAGACAAAATGTCCCAGTCGGTTTTTTTATCCCTACAATTTCTAAGATAAATAGCTAACCTATTGAAAATTAGTTGATATTTAATTGGCACGACATTTGCTATCTGTTGCTCATTCCCATTCTTGTTGAAGTTAGACCATTTGCCCAACAGGCAGTGATAACCCGGGTGGGACTACCTAAAAGGGGTAGTTACTGACGAGTTAATCAGCAGAATCGCCTGCGCTAACTACAATGAAAGATGGAAGAAACTATCCATGCGTATAAATGGAACTGAGCAATGTTGAAACAACTATTAGAACAAGCAACTTCCAATAACGGTAAAGCGCGTCTGTATGCGTTTGAGAATACCGTAGAGTTGACCAACCTTATTCCACCAACGGTGAGCTACGAGAGTGGCGGTAATACACTGATTGTTGGACCGACTGCCATCATTGAGAGTGCAGCCGCGCAGCTATCTCAAATGAACAGCCTGACACTTCTTTCTACAGACGGAGAGAAAGGCACCAGTCCAGAACTGTACTTTGCAAACTCTGTTCAGGTTTCTGGTTTCCTAGGTACGTTTGAAGTGCTTATCGAAAATAACGGTCTAACAAGCAACCTAGCAAAAGTCGCTATTAATAGTGATTGTTTCGATGTTGTTCTCGATCTTTGTCTAAGCAGCTGTATGTCAGAAGAGGTTCCTGTTCCGGGTTACTACCCAGTAGGGCGCGGTTATCCAAAACTGGCAGAAGCGCTAGAAGAAATCCCAACACTAATGGGTACGTTTGATAAGCCAAAGTTCTTCCGTCTGGACACTGATCTATGTGCACACAGTTCTCGTGGCGTAAAAGGTTGTGAGCGTTGTGTCGATGCTTGTCCTGCTGGCGCGCTATCAAGTGAAGGCAGTGATAAAACGGGTCATCGCATCGAGATTAACCCATACCTATGTCAGGGCGTGGGTACTTGTGCAACGGCTTGTCCGACAGAAGCGATTCATTACGCGCTACCTAATCCTGAGGATACGCAAAAATTCATTGAACGCACGCTAGCGAACTACGAGCAAGCGGGCGGTCTGGATCCTATCGTTCTTATCTGTAGTTCTCGCCACGAGACTTACAATGTGATGGCACTGAAAGCGCTACCAGATAACGTGATTCCAATTGTGGTTGAAGAGCTTCCTTCTATCGGTATCGATACATGGTTCGCTGCTCTAGTTAATGGCGCGACGCAAGTACTATTTGCGGCTTCTCGCTTTATGCCTGCAACCATCATTCGTGTTCTGAACAACGAAGTGGGTATCGCGCAAGAGCTATTGGATCAACTTGGTATCGCAAAAGAAACCATCGATATCCTTTACTTGGAATCGCTTCGTGAAGGTCCTCCAACACTATGTACAGATTCGTTCGACCTTGCCCTTGGCGATCTTCAAGGTAACAAGCGTCAACGTCTGTTTACTGCGCTGGATGCGATGTCTTCTTCTCGTATTCCGGTTGAGAACATTGTTGAACTGCCTGCGAACGCGCCTTACGGCAATGTTTCTTGTGAGAGCAAAGATTGTACGTTGTGTATGAGCTGTGTGGCGGTTTGTCCAACACGTGCACTTCATACTGGTGGTGAATCTCCATCACTTAAATTCGTTGAACAAGATTGTATTCAATGTGGTTTGTGTGAGAAGGCATGTCCAGAGAACGTGCTGACTCTAACGCCACGCATGAACTGGGTGAAAGAAGAGCGCCAAAAAGCGGTTGTGATTCACGAAGAGAAAGCAGCGGAATGTGTTCGCTGTCATAAGCCATTCGCACCTCAGTCTATGATCGACATGCTACAAAACAAGTTACGCGGTCACTCTCATTTCTCCGATGAAGCGGCGATCAATCGTATCGCAATGTGTGAAGACTGCCGTGTGATCGATATGTTTGAGTCGATGGCAGAAGACCCAATGAAACAACTGAAATACTAGGAGCTCGCAGTGGATACACAACGAGAACAAGAACAAACACTGAGAACAGAGATCTACTTGGTTTTGTCAGCGCTTTTCCGTAGCGCACCAAGTGAGGAGATGATCGAGTTCCTGACTTCTCTAGAAGTTGAACCATCAGAAAGCGCAATGCAAAAAGCATGGATTGCGCTTCAGCAAGCGGCGAAAGATTCCAATCGCGAAGCGCTAGAAGATGAATATCAAGATCTTTTCATTGGTATCGGTCGTGGTGAAGTGATGCCGTTTGGCTCATGGCACATGACAGGCGCAATGATGGAAAAACCACTGGCTGAAATTCGTCACGATTTGGAACTGCTTGGTTTCGAGCGCGATGAAAATGTGAAAGAGCCGGAAGACCACATCGCGGCACTTTGCGAAGTGATGTCGATGCTAACGGGTGAAGAAGAAGATCTTCAACAAACGGTGTTTAACAAACACATCGCACCTTGGTTTAACTCTTTCACTCAGCAACTAGAAAACGCAGAGAGCGCGAACTTTTATAAGCCAGCAGCTCAACTGTGTGAGGCGTTCTTAACACTGGAACAAGTGCGCTTTAGCGTGAACACCAAAAGCAGTAAGCACAAATTAAAAATTGATGTGAAAAACGTCACTGATTACGAGTAATCGAGCAGTACTTGGTCATATCGATAGAGGGGCAATAGCCTCCAAAGATCTACCGTAAGGTAAGGAAGCAATGATGAAAGATAATAAAGAAATAAACACAAGCCGTAGGGATCTCCTGAAAGGCTTAACGACTGCAGCCGTAGCTGGTGCGGTTGTCGCTGGAACAACAAAAGTGGCAAGCGCTTCAGAGACGGTTGAGCCTTCTGAAAAAGACGTGAAGAAGAAAGGGTATCGTGAAACTCAACACATTCGCGATTACTACGACACACTTTAGGAGATAACGGATGAAACTTGTCAAACGCTCCGACAGTGTGAGCAAAGAAACCAATCAGCTTGGCGTTTCTCGCCGTGCATTCATGAAAAACACCTCGCTTGCTGCTGGTGGTGCGGTTGTAGGTGCAAGTCTTTTTGCACCGGGCATGATGAAGAAAGCACAAGCTAAATCGGTGGATCCAGAAGCGAAAACAGAAGTAAAACGTACCATCTGTTCTCACTGTTCTGTAGGTTGTGGTATCTACGCTGAAGTTCAAAACGGCGTGTGGACAGGTCAAGAGCCTGCATTCGACCACCCATTCAACGCTGGTGGACACTGTGCAAAAGGCGCAGCACTGCGTGAACACGGTCATGGTGAGCGTCGTCTGAAATACCCAATGAAGCTTGAAAACGGTAAGTGGAAGAAGCTTTCTTGGGAGCAAGCGATCGAAGAAATCGGTAACAAGGTGATGGACATCCGCAAAGAGTCGGGTCCAGATTCCGTTTACTGGTTGGGTAGTGCAAAGCACAACAACGAACAAGCGTACATGTTCCGTAAGATGGCGTCGCTTTGGGGTACCAACAACGTTGACCACCAAGCGCGTATCTGTCACTCAACAACCGTAGCAGGTGTAGCAAACACTTGGGGTTACGGTGCGATGACCAACTCTTTCAATGACATGCACAACTGTAAGTCAATGCTGTTCATTGGTTCAAACCCTGCAGAAGCGCACCCTGTAGCGATGCAGCACATCCTAATCGCGAAAGAGAAGAACAACTGTAAGATCGTTGTTGCGGATCCTCGTCGTACTCGTACCGCTGCAAAATCGGATCACTACGTGTCTCTACGTCCAGGTTCTGACGTTGCGTTTATTTGGGGTGTGCTATGGCATGTCTTCGCGAACAACTGGGAAGATAAAGAGTTCATCCGTCAACGCGTATTCGGTATGGATGAAATCCGTGCAGAAGTAGCTAAATGGACACCAGCAGAAGTTGAGCGCGTAACTGGCGTTCCCGAGTCTGAAGTTTACCAAACAGCGAAACTGCTTTCTGAAAACCGTCCGGGTTGTATCGTTTGGTGTATGGGTGGTACTCAGCATACGACTGGTAACAACAACACACGTGCTTACTGTGTACTTGAGCTTGCGCTAGGTAACATCGGTAAATCGGGCGGCGGTGCAAACATCTTCCGTGGTCACGATAACGTACAGGGCGCAACTGACCTTGGCGTACTATCTGACACGCTACCAGGCTACTACGGCCTATCTGAAGGTTCATGGCGTCACTGGTCAAAAGTGTGGGAAATCGATTACGAGTGGGTGAAAGGTCGTTTCGATGACAACGCTTACGGTGGTCAAAAACCAATGAACAGTGCAGGTATCCCTGTATCTCGTTGGGTGGATGGTGTTCTTGAAAACAAAGACAATATTCGTCAACGTGAAAACATCCGCGCCATGTTCTACTGGGGTCACGCAGTAAACTCTCAGACTCGTGGTCCTGAGATGAAGAAAGCGATGCAAAAGCTGGATATGATGGTTATTGTTGACCCATACCCAACAGTCGCAGCGGTAATGAATGATCGTACTGACGGCGTTTACCTGCTTCCTGCAACGACTCAGTTCGAAACACACGGCAGTGTGACAGCATCTAACCGCTCACTTCAGTGGCGTGATCAGGTTATCGAGCCATTGTTCGAATCTAAACCTGACCACGAAATCATGTACCTGCTAACTAAGAAGCTAGGTTATGAAGATCTGCTGTTCAAAAACATCCGTGTTGAGAACAACCAGCCAGTGATCGAAGACATCACGCGCGAATTCAACAAAGGCATGTGGACCATCGGTTACACAGGTCAAAGCCCGGAGCGTCTAAAAGCGCACCAACAAAACTGGCATACATTCCACAAGACGTCTCTAGAGGCAGAAGGTGGTCCTGTGAATGGTGAGACTTACGGTCTACCTTGGCCATGTTGGGGTACGCCAGAGATGAAACACCCAGGCACACACATTCTGTACGATACGTCGAAGACGGTTGCAGAGGGTGGCGGTAACTTCCGTACGCGTTTCGGTGTTGAGTTTGAAGGTCAAAGCCTACTTGCTGAAGATAGCTACTCAAAAGGCTGTGAAATCAAAGACGGTTACCCAGAGTTCTCTGACAAGCTAATCAAACAGCTTGGTTGGTGGGACGACCTAACGGCTGAAGAAAAAGCTGCAGCGGAAGGTAAAAACTGGAAAACTGACCTGTCTGGTGGTATCCAACGCGTAGCAATCAAGCACGGTTGTATCCCATTTGGTAACGCTAAAGCGCGTGCGATTGTTTGGACATTCCCAGACCGCGTACCGCTACACCGTGAGCCGCTATACACGCCTCGTCGTGACCTTGTAACGGATTATCCAACTTGGGACGACAAAGAAGCAATCTTCCGTGTACCAACGCTTTACAAGTCTATCCAGAAAGAAGACAAGTCCGGCGAATACCCAATCATCTTGACTTCTGGTCGCTTGGTTGAGTACGAAGGCGGTGGTGAAGAGACTCGTTCAAACCCATGGCTTGCTGAACTTCAACAAGAAATGTTCGTTGAAGTGAACCCGAAAGACGCAAACGATCTTGGCTTCAAAGATGGCGATGACGTTTGGGTTGAAGGCGCAGAGAAAGGCCGCATCAAGGTGAAAGCGATGGTCACTCGTCGTGTTAAACCGGGTCTGGCGTTCATTCCGTTCCACTTCGGCGGTAAGTTCGAAGGTGAAGACCTACGTCCTAAGTACCCAGAAGGTACGGATCCTTATGTTGTTGGTGAAGCAGCCAACACGGCAACCACTTACGGTTACGACCCTGTTACTTTGATGCAGGAAACTAAAGTAACCCTATGTAACATTCGTAAAGCGTAAGGAGTCTGACAATGGCACGAATGAAATTCCTATGTGACACCAAACGCTGTATCGAGTGTAACGGCTGTGTTACTGCATGTAAGAACGAAAACGATGATGCGCTTGAGTGGGGTATTCAACGTCGCCGCGTAGTAACACTGAACGACGGTGAACCAGGCGAAAACTCAATCTCTGTAGCTTGTATGCATTGTACAGACGCGCCTTGTATGGCGGTTTGTCCAGCTGACTGTTTCGAGCACACAGAAGATGGCATCGTCCTTCACAACAAAGATCTTTGTATCGGTTGTGGTTACTGTCTGTTCGCTTGTCCATTCGGTGCGCCTCAGTTCCCGAAACAAGCATCGTTCGGTGAGCGTGGCAAAATGGACAAATGTACTTTCTGTGCAGGTGGCCCAAACACAGAACCAGGTTCTCTAGAAGAGCGTGAGAAGTACGGCGCGAACCGTATTGCTGAAGGTAAGCTACCTATGTGTGCGTCACTTTGTTCAACAAAAGCACTGCTAGCGGGTGATGCAGAGAAAGTTTCTGACATTTTCCGTCAACGTGTGGTTGAGCGCGGTGCGAAAAACGCAGGTTGGACAGACGGTAACGATCTTTCTTACGACGCAACTAAAAGCTAAGTAGGAGAGACACATGTTAAATACTCTTAAACGTGCGTCTCTTGTAATGCTGTCGATGATGACAGCATTACTGCTGACCTTTGCGATGCCAGCGTCTGCGCAAGAAGACACATCTCCAGTGGTACAACAGGAGATGACGCAACTTGCAGGTGCAGACTTTTGGCGTCAGGTCAAAGAGGGGCAAGAAGGCTATACCACGTCGAAATCAGCGGAACACGGTGTGCTGATCAGTACTCCGGGTGAGACTTGGTACATTCTTAAAGAGAAATGGATGTCTCCTGCGGGCGCTGTCGCAATTTTCGGCAGTATCGCAATGGTTATCATGGCTTACGTATTCGTTGGTCCTCTGATGCTAAGCAAGCCACGTACTGGCAAGAAGATGAAACGCTGGTCTCGACTAGACCGCGCACTACACTGGAGCATGGCGTTTACCTTCTTAACGCTAGCATTCAGTGGTTTGATGCTGGTTTACGGTAAGCACTTCTTAAAACCGTACGTGCCGACTGAGTTCTGGGGCTTCATCGTCATGTTGGCGAAGCAGTACCATAACTACATGGGTCCGCTGTTCTTCATCTTGCTGATGTTTGTTCTACTGAAATGGTGGCGCAAATCTATCCCTAACATGACAGACATCCGTTGGTTCATGAAAATGGGCGGCATGGTAGGTAAACATAAAGGCACGCACCCATCGGCTGGCTTCTCAAACGGTGGTGAAAAGGCGATCTACTGGTTGCTGATCTTCTTTGGTGCTATCGCTGCAGTGAGTGGCTTAATTCTGGACTTCCCAATTTTCGGTCAGACTCGTCGCCATATGGAGTTGTCTAACCTTGTTCACGCGATTTCGGCACTGATTCTAATCTGTGGTTTCATCTTCCACATCTACATCGGTCTATTCGGTATGGAAGGTGCGCTAGAGGGGATGGTCACTGGTGAAGTTGACGAGACATGGGCGAAAGAGCACCACGATCTTTGGTATGAAGAAGTGAAATCCAAAGAAGCGATGGGCGAAACAGATACGGTACAAACGGAAGCAAAAGGAGCAAAAGCGAATGAACAAACCTCATAACGGGATTTGGGTTGCGTACATCCTGAGCTGTTTGACCCCGTTTACGTTTTTGATCTCAGGCGTTGTCGCAATCATTTACGCTGGGTACCGTTTGGATAAAGGCGAAGACAGCGACGTAGTGAACTCGCATTACTACGGTTTGATTCGTACTTTCTTCCTGTACCTGACATTCTTTGTTGTTCTGATTGTAACGGTAGCAACATCAAATGGTGTGTTGATTGGTGTAAGTGATTACTGGATGCATAGTACGTTGCTAGACTCTGTTGCGTACTTTATTCCTTGGATTGGTATGTTGTTTGCTGCGTTGGCAATTCTTGTGTGGTTCCTACGCATGTACCAGGGTATGAACCAACTGCGCAATAACATGCCGCACAGACCGTCTACAGGTCCAAACCTGTAAATTCAATGGCTTTATTGAAGAGAAAGCCAGAGAAAAACAGTTTGTAAACATGCAAAACCCTCGACACAGTTCGAGGGTTTTTTATATCGTCTTTACAGGGAATACTGATTTAACAGTTTCCTTTTTTCGCTTGTCCCGGCGGACAGAAATCACCACCATGAACAGGGTGGTCATTATCCTTGTCATTGGTGCTCACTTTGACTTTTACGTCATCGACCTCACCTTCAATATTGGTGATCTGACAGCCAGCCAAAGTTCCCAGTAAGATAAGGACAAGAGATACACCTCTCATTGCTTTGCCTCTCAATTTATCATTCTAATCATGACCACTACGACCATGGTCTAATCCATATTACTACTGTTGTTATTCTATCGGTGTTAAGCTAATGAAAAAGAACAACAAGGATAGGTTATGAATTTCCCTTATAGAAATATTGTAGTACTTACTGGCGCTGGCATCTCGGCTGAGTCTGGTATTCAAACATTTCGCGCTCAAGATGGTCTCTGGGAGAATCACCGCATTGAGGACGTTGCAACACCCGAAGGGTTTGCTCGCGATCCCGATCTTGTTCAATCGTTCTATAATCAACGTCGAAAAAAACTACAGGGCGAAGATATCAAGCCTAATGCTGCTCATATCGCGCTAGGGCGCCTAGAAGAGCAGTTGGAAGGTAAAGTGACTATTATTACTCAAAACATTGATAATCTGCATGAGAGAGGCGGTAGCGCCAATATTATTCACATGCACGGTGAATTGCTTAAAGCGCGTTGTAGTGAATCTAATCAAGTCATCGAGCATTCAGAAGACATTGAAACTGGCGAATTATGTCACTGCTGCCAGATTCCTGCTCAAATGCGTCCACACATTGTTTGGTTTGGTGAAATGCCACTGCGTATGGGTGAGATATACGCGGCATTGGAAGAAGCAGACTTGTTTATTTCTATTGGTACATCTGGCGTGGTATATCCAGCCGCAGGTTTTGTACATGATGCAAAGATGCACGGTGCACATACGATTGAAATTAATTTAGAGCCAAGTGCCGTCGAGAGTGAGTTTGAAGAGAAGCGTTACGGTAAGGCAAGCATCGAAGTACCGAAGCTTGTTGACGAGATTCTTGCTCTGGAAAACGAACCTAGCGCTTAAAAAAGAGTTAACCCCAAAATCTAACAAAGGCATCGAGTGATTCGATGCCTTTTTGTATCTTGAAACTTTGTATTCTGCCGCTTTGTAATTCGAGCAATGTAGATTGAGATGCAAAGCACGAACTTCAGATACAAGAAAAGCGACCGAAGCCGCTTTTCTAAACTATTTCGACAGACTGATTAGTTGTCTACTTTTAGCTTTTGGAAGTACTCATCGTAAAGCACGCTAGCTTCACCAACTTCGTCTTGCCATGTACCGCTGTCCATCACTTCTTGTGGTGGGAAGATGCTTGGATCGTTAGCAAATTCTTTCGGTAGTAGATCGTGAGCTGTTTTCACTGGAGTAGGGTAACCAATCTCTAGTGCAATCTTAGCTGCGTTCTCAGGGCGTAGTAGGAAGTCGATCATCTTATGAGCTGCATCAACGTTCTTAGCTCCCGCTGGAATTGCGAGGCTATCCATCCAGAAGATAGTGCCTTTTTCTGGCCAGATGATATCGATGTTCGCGCCTTCTTGACGAGCCATGTAAGCAGAACCGTTCCAAAGCATACCAAGTGATACTTCACCTGCTAAGTATGGGTTCGCTGGGAAGTCTGAATTGAATACCAATACGTTCGGCATTAGCTTTTTCAGCTCTTCGTAAGCGGCTTTGATCTCGTCTGGGTTAGTGGTATTTGGTGAGTAACCAAGCTTAGTCAATGCAATGTGGAATACTTCGCGAGAATCATCCATTAGCATTAGTTGACCTTCCCACTTGCTATCCCAGAAGTCATCCCATTTAGTCACAGAAGACTTATCTAGCATATCAGCATTGATACCAATACCGGTCGCACCCCAAATGTATGGGATAGAGTAGTTGTTGTTCGGGTCGAACGGCTTGTTCAGGAAGTTAGTGTCTAGATCAGCAAAGTGAGAAAGTTTCTCTTTGTCGATCTTTTGCAGCATGCCTTCTTTACGCATTTTAGATACGAAATAGGTAGACGGTACTACCAAGTCGTAACCAGAACCTTGAGTTTTCAACTTCGCGTACATGCTTTCGTTAGACTCGTACGTAGAGTAGATAACTTTGATACCAGTTTCTTTTGTAAAGTCTTCAAGAACTTCGTTTGGAATGTATTCCGACCAGTTGTAGAAATACAGTTCTTGATCAGCAGCCATTGCAGGGGTAGCGATTAGCGTCGCCGCACACAGTGCGCTTGCGTAGAATTTACTTTTCATTTGTTTTCCGTTTTGTTCAGCAACAGGACAAATCAATACTAGTAACAAATAACGATTTGAGCCAAATTGCGATAAGCACAATCCTGTTTATCTGAGCCACGAAAACCAGCATTAGGGTCAAAATAGAACGTAATGCTTGAACTCGAGTCAAATAAACCTAGCAACATACAATTATATCAGTCAATTACAAAAATAGGCAGCGTATTGCTGCCTATTTTCATTTAGTAGATGGCTTATTAAGCAAGATCAGATTATTGACCCGCTTTTAGCTTCAGGAAGTAGTCTTCATACTTCACTGTCATGTCGCCAACAGAGTCTTGCCATTCAACACGGTCAAGGTCTTCTTGAGAAGGAAACAGTGGAGCAACATCTTTGAATTTAGCGTTAGATTCTGCAACCGCTGTTAGGTAACCCGTGTCCGCTGAAATTTGCTCTGCGATTTCTGGACGCAGTAGGAAGTCGATCATTTTGTGAGCCGCTTCTACGTTCTTCGCGCCAGAAGAGATTGCGAAGTTATCAACCCAACCGATGCCGCCTTCTTTAGGGAATACTAGTTTCAGGTTCATGCCTTCGTTTTGAGCAGCTGCTGCGCTACCGTTCCAAAGCATACCAACGCCAACTTCGCCAGACATGTATGGTGCGCCTGGGTTGTCAGAGTTAAATACTAGAACGTTTGGCATTAGCTTTTGTAGTTCTGCGTATGCTTCGTCGATTTGTTTTGGATCCGTAGAGTTACCTGAGTAACCCAGTTTGCGTAGTGCAATGTGGAACACTTCACGAGTGTCGTCCATCAGCATTACTTGACCTTCTAGCTCTGGCTTCCATAGGTCAGCCCAGCTTTGGAAGTCGTTTGGATCATACATGTCTGCGTTAACCGCTAGACCTGTAATCGCAACAACGTGTGGAATAGAGTAGTCGTTATTTGGATCGTAAGGCTTGTCTAGGTAGTTTTTATCTAGGTTGCCGAAGTTTTTCAGCTTAGTCTTATCGATCTTTTGTAGCATGCCTTCGTCACGCATCTTCGCTACGAAGTACGTAGAAGGTACCACTAGGTCATAACCTTGGTTATGAGTTTTTAGCTTTGCATACAAAGTCTCGTTCGACTCGTAAGTCGAGTAGATCACTTTAATGCCAGTTTCTTTGGTAAATTGCTCTAGGATATTACTGTTGATGTAAGGACCCCAGTTCATAAATACCAATTCTTTATCGTTCGCTGCCGCTGTACCAGAGAACAGAGAAAGCGCACATGCACTACCAGCTAATAGAGTAGCCCATTTTTTCATTGACGTTAGCTCCAAACCAAACGTTGTCCAATTAATTTTGGACGATAGATAGAAAAACAGAATGGCATGTAACCATTCTGTTTCGTGATGTTAACGGGTGCGGATTTTACTTCACTTTTTCTCTTGCTAGCAACTGAGAAATTACTACCAGAACCAAAGAAACAATCAGCATGACCGTTGCTAGGGCGTTCACTTCCGGTGAAATGCCCACCTTAACCATTGAGTAAATCTTCAATGGCAAGATTTCGTATGTTGGGCCTGTTACAAACGAGCTGATAATTACGTCGTCCAAAGACAGCGTAAAGCTCAATAGCCAACCTGCAGCAACCGCTGGTTTAGCAAGAGGAAGGATGATCTGTTTCAAGATAACCCATTCGCTTGCACCAAGGTCTTTTGCAGCTTCCAACATTTTCACATCAAAGCCATTTAAGCGGCTGTACACTGTTACCACAACGAACGGTAGACAGAAGGTGATGTGAGCAATCAATAGAGTAAAGAAGCCAAGCTGTGCGCCCAATACAAGGAACAGAGCAAGTAATGAAATCGCCATGACAATATCTGGAGACATCATTACGACAAACAGCATGCCGTTTACCGCACCTTTACCTTTGAACGAGTAACGGAATAGGGCAACAGCCGTCAAGCTACCAATGATGGTTGCTGCTGTCGCTGAGAATACCGCTACGTTCAATGAATGCCATGCAGCCTGCATCAGGCTGTCGTTATTTACTAAGGTTTCGTACCATTTCGTGGTGAAACCGCCCCATTTCATACCAAATTTGTTGGCATTAAATGAGTTAACAATTAAGACGATGATTGGCAGATACAAAAATGCATATACCAGCGCCATAAAGCTAAATCTAACTGTGCGTCCCATTAGTCTAGCTCCACTTTCTTATTCAATAGTTTGCCTGCTCTGTAGTAAGCGTAAAGCATCACAGCCATTGCGAAGGTGAGAGCGATACTGGTCGCGGCACCAAATGGCCAGTCACGAGCGTTCAGTACTTGGCTCTTAATTACGTTACCGATCAGTAGGTTCTTCGCGCCGCCTAGAAGGTCAGATATGTAGAACATACCTAGTGCTGGTAGTAGAACCAACAAACAGCCACCGATAATGCCTGGCATTGTCAGAGGCAAAATCACTCGTGTAATGGTTTGAAACTTGTTCGCACCAAGATCTTTTGCTGCCTCGATGTATGTGTTGTCTAGTTTCTCTATTGCCGAGTAAAGCGGCAAAATCATAAACGGAAGCAAGATGTACACAAGACCAATCATTACTGCTGTTTCGGTATACATTAAACGCATCGGCTTATCGATGATTTCCATTGCCATCAACGACTTGTTCAAAATGCCTTGAGTACCTAGAACAATCTTTAAGCCGTAAGTACGGATAAGGGAGTTAGTCCAAAATGGCACAATCACCAAGAACAACATGAACGGACGCCATTTTTCAGGCATTTTCGCTACGATGTAAGCAAATGGGTAACCAATCACCAAGCACAATAAGGTTGCAATGATCGCCATGTAGAAAGAGTGCATCAACACTTTTGCATACAGAGGGTCAAGCAGGCGAAGGTAGTTGTCGAAAGTAAACGTTAATTCAATTAGGTTCGCTTCATCACGCGTCAAGAAACTCGTACCGATAATCATTAGGTTTGGAACTAACACAAACAGTGTTAGCCAGCCAACGATTAGGGTAATGATCGCGTTCTGAAGATTAAGCTTCTTGCTTATCATTTAGTACTACCTCCCAGCTCTCAACCCAAGTAATAGCGACTTTCTGGCCGAGTGAGTGGTCCACATCTGGATCATCTTCGTTAAAGAATTCGCTTACCATCACGCGCATGCCTGAATCCAACTGGATAACTGAATCAAGCGTCATACCTTTATAGGTACGTTCTGTTACGTGACCTACGATGCCTTTTTCTTCAGACTCTTTGATCTCTTCGATACGTAAGTCTTCTGGGCGAAGTAGTACTTGTAGTTTCTCACCTGCTTGAGCTGCTTGATCGTAGTAAACAACAGATTCAACGCCTTCAATTTCTGCTCGGATGCGTTTCTCGTCGATACGCTCTAGCATGGTTGCGTTGAATACGTTGATCTCACCGATAAAGCGAGCAACAAATAGGTTCTTAGGCTCTTCGTAAATCTCACGTGGGGAACCATCCTGCTCGATAACACCGTCGCGCATAACAATAATGCGGTCAGACATCGATAGGGCTTCTTCCTGATCGTGTGTAACAAAGATAAAGGTAATACCAAGTTGACGCTGAAGCTGTTTAAGCTCGATTTGCATTTGCTTACGTAGTTTGTAATCAAGTGCAGATAGAGATTCATCTAGCAGCAGTACTTTTGGTTTATTAACAACCGCGCGAGCGATCGCGATACGTTGTTGTTGACCACCAGAAAGTTGGTGAGGCTTACGCTGTGCCATTTTTTCTAGGCGAACCATGCGTAGCGCTTCCATAACTCTTGGTTCAATCTCAGCAGCAGGTGTTTTCTGCATGCGAAGACCGAAAGCAACGTTTTCAAATACGGTCATATGAGGGAAGAGTGCATAACTCTGAAATACCGTGTTGACGTGCCTTTGCTCTGCAGGAACCTGTGTTACATCTTG
Organism: Vibrio sp. L85; assembly: GCF_963871815.1. NCBI lineage: Bacteria > Pseudomonadati > Pseudomonadota > Gammaproteobacteria > Vibrionales > Vibrionaceae > Vibrio > Vibrio sp. L85. Next base: position 16,846 of record NZ_CAWMYL010000091.1, on the reverse strand, counting down.
GTCATCTAGTACGATTTGACCGTTGTCTGCCGTTTCAAAGCCCGCGATCATGCGTAAAACCGTTGTTTTACCACAACCAGAAGGACCAAGAATTGTCAGAAACTCACCATGATTAACATCCAGATTTAAATTACCGATGATTTCCTTACCATCGAAACTTTTGCTAATACCAGATAGACGAACTACTGGCTTTCCTGCTTGCTGTTTAGCGTTCAACGTCTGTATTTCTCCCACGTTCAAATTGGGGTGTATCCAATTGATGTGACATTAGTCATTCACTTTTGAGGCGCGCATCATAATCACCAAAATTGTGAAATCAAAGCATTTTCTTATCTTGAAACAGAAAAAATTTTGCAGGCAAAAGTAAACATTCCTTACCATACTGTTTTTGTAGGGGTATTTACATTTCAGCTATACATAAGAAAGGCATTAATTTCTTGTGCAAATGTTTTCAATTTCATAGATTTGCGAGTGGTTAATTATCGACCAAATAGCAGATATTGCAAGTATTGAGGCCGACTTATGATTTTAGACGTGCAAAGATTTCTTTATAATGACGCCCTTATTAATTAACTGGTTTTCCAGAAAAAATTTTACAAGTTAGCCTTGGATAAAATATGAACAACGATTTTGAGAAAGATTTCAATCTTGGAGGGAGTGTAGAGCGAGCTCTTTCTGGCAAGTATGAACTAAAAGCAGCAGCCGTTTTTAGCGAAGCTTGGCGCACAACCATCCAACAGTTTTTGTCCTTCTCGCCAGCGATTATTCTCCTCCTATTCGTTCAGCTGGGTATTTTCTATATTGCACTTCAACTTCAACTCGGAGATCCAAGTGTTATTTTGGATGCGCTTCAAAACCCTGAATCTTTTACCACAGATATCGTGTCCGCTATTTATGTCGCTAACTTCAGTTATGAAGTGATCAGTGCGCCGATTTATGCTGGTATTAGTTTAATGGCAATGAGCCACGTGGCGGGGTTGAAGACAAAGGTACGTCATGTTGGTAAAGGTCTTCAATTTACGGTTCCTGTGATTTTAGCAACACTATTTAGCCTGATGATGCAGGGTGTTGCTGGAATGATTTTCCCTTTGCTGTCGCTATACCTTTCTTTAGCATTTAGTCACTCTATCTTATTGATTTGTGAGAAAAGAGTGCCACCAATGCAATCGCTTTTATTGTCTCTTCGTGCCATAAACAAAAAGCTTTTTGTTGTCGCAGGGCTTTACTTAAGCGTGATGTTGATGTTTATTGTTGCTGCAATGTTCTACGGAATTGGCTTGATCTTCGTGTTACCGTTCTTCTTCCATTTGAAGGGAATCCTGTACCGCGAAATGTTTGGTATCAAGTTGAAGATCGTAGCGACGCAACAAAACGATAACGATCACGATGGTAACTCTCAGGTGTTTGATGCCTAAATCTTTAAAATCTATGAGTTTACGAGTGGCGGCTATCACAATAGCCGCCACTTTTGTTTCTATTGGTCCTTATTTGCACTATGACCGTGAGTATCGCAAGGCGATTGATCCGCAAGTTGTGCATGGACCCGTTTCACACCCAGATTTGTCGCATCTTCCTTATATTGGTGACATTCCGGATTTTAACTCGATTAAGGACACGAAAGATAAGAAGACAGCATTCTTTGACTTTCTTCGTCCGAAAATCGCGTTAGAAAATAAGCGCATTGAAAAAGAACGTGCATTCCTAACGTCTTTGACGGTTGGAGAGATTAGTTCAGAGCAAACATCCTATGCCGAGCGTTTGGCTGCACTATATTCTTATCCTTTGAAAGATGGAGCGGTCACACAAGCTTGGCTGGATGAAATGCTTAAGCGTGTCAATGTGTTGCCGGAGGCGCTGGTGTTAACTCAAGCTGCCAATGAATCTGCGTGGGGTACCTCTCGTTTTGCTAAACAAGCAAACAACTTGTTTGGTCAATGGTGTTATAAGAAGGGCTGCGGAATTGTCCCTGCAAAACGTGGCGCTGGTAAAACGCATGAAGTAGAGAAGTTCGATACTGTTCAAGAATCTGTACATGGATACTTTATGAATGTGAACCGTAACCGCGCGTACGCAGATTTACGAGACATTCGTGCGAATTTAGCAGGGAAACACAAGGATTTGTTATCTGTGGCGACAGCATCGGAGTTGACTCATGGCTTGCTTGCGTATTCTGAACGTGGCATTGCCTATGTTAATGACTTACGTGCGATGATTCGCCACAATAACGCTTACTGGACACAATAAAAGAAATAACGGATCGGATGAAGAAGTTAAGCCTAAGTTTACTAGGCAGTGCGGTACTGGTCTTAGCATCGCCTGCAACTCACGCGCAAGAATACATGTTTACGTATTCCAAGCTCTATACACAATTGAAGAATAATGCGAAAGAAGGGCACGATGATGTTAAAGTCGGTGTGTTTTTTGTGGATGCAGATACCAAGCAACTGTGTGAGATAGAAAAAGCATGGATGGAAAAAGAAGAGCATTACGAAGAGTTTGTGATTCCAGCTTCTAAAGAGCTTCCAATTCCGATCGATAAGAACTTGAAGTCTGCGAACCCGCTTGTCTTCGTCCAAACACCAAAAGATACTCGATGTGATTATTCTTTAGTTGTAATGACCAAAGAACCATTACAGGGTAACGTATCTTACGAACAACTCACGCCTTTGATGCCTCAAATGCAAGCATTACTTGAAGATCTAGGCGGTATGTTTGCTGGTTGGTTTACACCTCAAGTACAAGGTGTGACGATGGAGTTTGCTGATGCTCTTAATGATACGATTACCTTCTCTAATGGGACAGAGAAAGCAATCGTGGATGGAAAAGTTCAAGTTGCACTGAGCGAAATTGGTGAAGGTGGGCACATGACACTCCCTCAACCAACAACTCGTGTATTACCTTATCTTCCCAACGCAAAAAAATAAGCGTTAAGAAAAGCAAGAAGGGTCGCAACTGCGGCTCTTTTTTATTTCCAACGTACTCTCACCATTTTTTCACACTATTTATTGACGACTCCATCACACAAACATTTAATCCTGCGCAAAAAGCTCGTATAATCCACGCCCCAAAGAAACCCATGTTAGGAAGCCCTGGTCGATTTATCGGCGATGTGAGAGCCCGCAATGAACCAAGTAGATACAAGAAAAGAAACCCTAGAATTCAACAAGCTTCAGAAACGCCTAAGAAGAAATGTTGGAAATGCCATTACTGATTACAACATGATCGAAGAAGGCGATGTTGTAATGGCATGTATTAGTGGTGGTAAAGATTCATTTGCGATGCTTGATATCCTGCTGAATCTACAAAAGGCAGCACCAATCAAGTTTGAAGTGGTCGCAGTTAACCTTGACCAGAAACAGCCAGGTTTCCCTGAGCACATTCTCCCAGATTACTTTGAAACGCTGAACATTCCTTACTACATCGTAGACAAGGACACTTACTCAGTCGTTAAAGAGAAAGTGCCAGAAGGCAAAACGACGTGTGGTCTATGCTCACGCCTTCGTCGTGGTACGCTTTACTCGTTCGCAGAGAAGATCGGAGCGACTAAATTGGCACTTGGTCACCACATGGATGACATTGTAGAAACAATGTTCCTGAACATGTTCCATGGTTCTCGCCTTAAAGCGATGCCGCCAAAACTTCGTTCAGACGATGGTCGCAACGTTGTGATTCGTCCTCTTACTTACTGTCGTGAGAAAGACCTGATCAAATACGCAGAACACAAAGAGTTTCCAATCATTCCTTGTAACCTCTGTGGCTCTCAAGAGAACCTTCAGCGCCAATCGATTAAAGCAATGTTGATCGATTGGGACAAGAAAAGGCCTGGTCGCGTAGAAGCGATCTTCAAGTCAATCCAGAACGTAAGCCCAAGCCAGCTTGCTGACCGCGAACTGTTTGACTTTGAAAACCTTCCACTAGATCGTGAAGGTAACCGTGAAGAATACGAATTCAGCGAAGCGATTGTGTCTTCGACGAACATTGACGAGTCAATGTTTATCGATGTCACCAACATTTGATTCTAGGAGGCTAAGTTAGCCTCCTTTTTATTACGTGTATAACGCAATGATAGACATAAAAAATCCCCCAGTTATTGGGGGATTTTTATTTCTGGATAACGTTACAACTTATTAAGTCGCCGTATTTGGATCAAGTGGACTGATATAACCGTTTGGTTTCAATGCCAGTACGTCACAATTGATCTTATCAATCACATGCTCAGCCGTGTTACCAATAAACACTGCAGAAAGCCCTGTGCGTCCGGTTGTACCAAGAATCACCATTGCCGCATTTAGCTTTTCAGCCGTTGCAGGGATGATGTCTTCTGGTAAGCCTTGCTCAACGATAGTTTGCTCTTCATCTAGTCCGTGTTTTTGGCGAAGCGCTTTCATTGCTGTTAAGTGATGACCACGCACTGCGTCGGTATACGTCGTTGGGTCAAACTCAGGCAATTCGATCGTGATATTCGCCGGTGTAACCGGATAAGCATTAACAAGATACGGGTCTGCATCAAGACGATTAGTGATTTCTTTTAGACGCTCGACCATCGAATCGTTCAAGTCAATGTGCGTAGGGTTTTCAGAACCAACATGGACAGAAGCAAGAATCTTCGCATGCTCTGGCCAATCAGCATTTTTAATCAAAAGTACAGGGATAGGGCACTTACGCAACAAATGCCAATCTGTAGGAGTGAAAATGACGGATTCTAGAACATCGTGTTTACGCGTTCCTTTAATAACGATGTCGTGACCGCCAGCAAAGACTTCAGCAATGATCGCTTCATAAGGGCGATTATGCCAAACAACACAAACATCAAAGTCGAAGCTATCGTCTAAATACGGTTGGGCTATCTTACGCATCCATTGTTCACGTTGGTGGATAACACCGCGACGCATAGCATCTCTTTCATCGACCGACAGCATTGAGGTCATGTCATACGAAAAATCGTAGATTGACAGAAAGAAAGTGATTCGGCTTCTGGATACACTTTTTCGAGCGAGTTGAACTGCTCTTGCAAGTGCTGGCTGCTCATCATTATTGATGTCAGCAACAACAAGGATCTTACTGTATATACTCATATCTAAGCCCACTTATTATTGTAAAACCAAATACTGAATATAAGGTAAATCAGTATATTGGAGTACACAAGGTACATTTTTACTGTAGCTCAGTTTGGGGAAGAATTTGAGGACTTTCGAAGGGATTTTGGAAGAAATATGATGTAGCTCATTTTCGAGCTACATCAATTGATAGGGCAAATTAGTCTTTGCTGACGCCAGCAAGTTCCATCAATGCATCGTGATCTAAGATGGTGATGTACTTACCTTTTACGCTCAGAATTTCAGATTTCTGGAAGCGACCAAGTAGGCGGCTGATGGTTTCAACTGTTAGACCGAGGTAGTTACCAATATCACCACGAGTCATGGTTAGACGGAACTCTCGAGGGCTAAAACCACGTTGCGAGAAACGTGTTGATAGGTTGTAAAGGAAAGCCGCAAGACGTTCTTCAGCATTCTTTTTAGAAAGCAGAAGGATCATTTCTTGGTCACCTTTAATTTCGCTACTCATTAGACGCATGATCTGCTGACGAAGCTTAGGCATTTTGCCTGATAGGTCATCAAGGATTTCGTAAGGAATCTCACAAACCATTGAAGTTTCAAGTGCTTGAGCAAAACTTGGGTGTAGATCGCCCGTGATTGCGTCAAAACCTACAAGGTCACCTGCTAAGTGAAACGCAGTAATTTGCTCATCGCCTTGTTCTGTAATGGTGTAGCTCTTGATTGTGCCAGAGCGGATAGCGTACAGAGATTTTAGCTCATCACCTGCTTTAAAAAGCTCTTGGCCTTTTTGGATTGGCTTTTTACGCTCGATGATTTGATCCAACTGATCCAGTTCAGACTCGTTTAGAGTGAACGGAATACACAGTTGGCTAATGCTACAATCTTGGCAATGAATCGCGCAACCACCTGATTGGATACGCTTTGTTGCAGGTTTTTCAGAAATCATAACAACCTTTCACTATTTGATATACATCAATATTTTATCACCGCTTACTTCTAAAGGGTAGCAAAAAAATGATGGAAAACGACTTTGATGCTATATGAAACCAAGCATTCGCATCGCGCCGGCGGCAGTATACATGCCATAGCTTATTAGGATTAATGCAGAGATGTTTCTAAATATTAACGATTTTTGCAACTTCTGAAAATGGCTCGCACCATATCCGATGGCAAGCATTGATGGAAGAGTTCCGAGACCAAACGACAGCATGATTAATCCGCCGTTTAAAGCGTCTCCTGAAACTGCAGACCAGGTTAACGCCGAGTATACTAGTCCACAGGGTAACCAGCCCCAAATAAAGCCAAATGGAAAGGCATACATTGGGTGCTTCAGTGGCAACAAGCGTTTTCCTGCTGGAGAGATGAACTTCCAGATATGTTGACCAGCTTTCTCAATAACAAGCAGTCCTTGCCACCATTTTGCGATATATAGGGCGACTAAGATCATGAAAAGCGCGGCGACAAATCGAAGCCAAGCGAGAGACTGGGTTAAACCGCTCAACTCTGAAAGACCTGATATAGCACCACCAACAATTGCGCCAATTAACGCGTAGCTTGCGAGTCTGCCAACGTTATAGAAAAGGGGAATAGAGGAAGAAGGTTTATTGTTCGGTGCGCCCATGGAGAGTAGAGAGGCGATACCGCCACACATTCCCATGCAATGACCAGCCCCAACGAGACCGATCATAAATGCACCAATAAAGTCTGGGCTCATAAAATAACGCTATTGTTTTTTATTATTTGGTTTTTCGTCTTCATCAAGAAGAATGTTGTGACCTTGTCGCTCTAGATCTTCAAACTGGTCGCTACGAACAGCCCAAAGAAAAATAGCAACGGCGACACAGACCAACACAATGGCGATAGGGATTAATATGTAAAGACTTTCCATGTTTGATCTCTCACTTACTTCTCTTTAAGCAGTCGCAACGAGTTGGATACAACGATAATAGAACTCGCTGACATACCGACTACGGCGACGTAGGGGGCGACTAAGCCTGCAACAGCAAGCGGCAAAATTAGCAGGTTGTAGCCCAAAGACCAAGCCAAGTTTTCTCGAATTATCTTTCTTGTACGTATTGCAAGCAACCTTGCTTCTAATAGCTTTTCTAAATTATCGCCTAGGAGCGTCATATCTGCAGAAGCTTTAGCGACGTCCGTACCACCACCCATCGCTACAGAAAGGTGCGCACCAGCCAGCGTAGGCGCATCATTGATGCCATCGCCAACCATCATGGTGATATCGTCTTGATCTAGTCCTTTAAGATACGCGAGTTTGTCTTCTGGTTTTGCCGATGCGATCACATGGTCGATACCCATTTCATCTGCAACAGGCTGGGCATTTTGTAATGAATCGCCTGTCAATAAGGTAGTTGTAATACCAGCGTCAGCAAAGCGTTGGATGAATGCTTTACTCTCTTTACGAATGGGATCTCGGTAGTAAAAGGTCGCCACATGTTGTTCGTTTACAGAAAGATACACAGCATTGCTTTCATCTCGGTTTTCACCAACAACAAAATTAGCACTGCCAATTTTTACTGTCTTGTTGTTCCAAACACCTTGAATACCAGAACCAATGACGTTTTGAACCTCATCGACGTAGATATCTTCATGACCAAAACCAGAAAATGCTCGTGCGATAGGGTGATTTGCATGCGCCTCAAGTGCCGCTGCAAGAGCTAATGCCACTGACTTATCTAACTCAGCTAAAGTTTTGGTTTCACTAATCTCGATATCGCCTTTAGTCAAGGTGCCGGTCTTATCCACGACAAGATGATTAATCTTACACAGCGTTTCGAAAACATGCCCTTTACGTAACAGGATACCAAAGTTACCCATACGAGAAGTTGCACACGTTAACGCGGTTGGTGTCGCTAGAGATAGGGCGCATGGACAAGTAGCAACCAGAACAGAGAGCATAATCCAGAATGCATCATCGGGTTTAGTTTGGTGCCAGTAGAACCAAGTCCCTGCAGAAATGATTAGAATTGCGCCAACAAAATAACGCGCTACTACGTCGGCAATTTCTGCGATTTTTGGTTTGGAATGTTGGGCTTCATCTTGAAGACGAACGATATTAGAAATCATTGAATCTGCTTTAGAATTCGTCACTTCAAGTTCGAACGATTCGTCTCCATTTAATGTTCCCGCGTAAACTGCATCTCCTGCTTTCTTAACCACGTGAACAGATTCGCCGGTCAGCATCGATTCATCGATATGGATACGACCAGAAATCACTTTACCGTCGGCAGGAATATGTTCGCCAGGAAGAACGCGAATGCGATCGCCAACCTTTAGGGTTTTCACCGGAATTTGTTCACCGTCTAGTGTTGTCGCTATTGCAGGGATTAACTTAAGAAGGTTACCGCTAGCCGCAGCTGCTTTGCGACGAGCGCGCATTTCTAAGAATCGACCGACCAACAAGAAGAAGGTAAACATCGAGATAGATTCAAAGAACACTTCGCCTTGCTCAGTCACTGTTGCGACTAAGCTCGCCACATAAGCAAAAATCAACGCAATGGAAACAGGAACATCCATACCAAGGGTTCGACCTTTGATACTTCGCCATGCATTGAGGTAAAAGGGAAGCGCTGAATAGAGCAGTACAGGTGTTGCGAAGATTAAGCTTACCCATCGAAAGTAGTTTTTAAACTCTGGCTCCAAATCGCCAAAAACTTCCAAATACAATGCTACTGCAAGCATCATTACTTGCATGGTTGCAAGACCTGCGATACCTAAACGATAAAGGTACTGTTTCATCGTATGGTGGTAGGCAGCTTCTTGCTTGTCTGCCTCAAAAGGTGCTGCTTTGTAACCAAGCTTGTGAATCACTGATAGTAACTCGCTCAGACGTACTTGTGTCTTATCCCATGCAAGTAAAGCTCGGTTAGTGGTGGTATTTACACGAATAGAAACCAATCCTTTAACGCCGGAAACTTGCTTTTCGATCAGCCACGCACAAGCAGCGCAGGACACGCCTTCTAAAGAAAGGGTTACTTCAGAAGTGTTCTCGTGGTTACGAACGAACTCTGACTGAACGTCCTCATTGTCATAATGGATGAGAGCTTGGAGTTGCTCGGGGACTAGATCCGCCTTTTCTGCTGGCGCAGTTCGATATTGGTAATAGGAGACAAGACCACTATCAACAATGGTTTGCGCCACCGTTTCACAACCCGGGCAACACATGTCGCGAATTTCACCTAATATTTCTACTTTGAAATCCGTGTTGGCTGGTACATCTTCACCACAGTGATAACAGGATTTACACATAGGCTTACTTCATTAATGTTGTTGGTTGTGCTGGGAATTCGACGCGACCTTGAATCATCCATTCTTTGTTATGCGGTTCAAGCTCAACGAACCAAGGACCTTGAATAGAGTTTTCTGGCGTTAAACGATAGTTACCTTTCGCATCAGCAGTAAGTAGCTTAGTGAAATCACGGTCTGGCAATGTACGGTGTGTGAATGTCGCTGTTAGTGCAGGGAAGTGCGGTAATTCACCTTTATTGAAAGAGATAACCACTGTGTTGTTATCAGACGAAACAGTAGCGTTAAGACCAAGGTCACGAGCGACATTCATTTTACTGATATCGATATTGATGCCTTTGCCTTTTTTATAGTAATCCTCGGCGACCAAAGAAACTGAGTTATTGGCGAATACGACCACTGTAACGATTGTCCATACCACAACAGTTAGAGGCAGGATGATCAGGAACCACGGCCAAAATTGTTTATACCAAGGCTTTACCATAAAAAAGTTCTCAACAGCTAAATGAAAAAATGTAAGGCTTTAAATTTAAAGGAAAGACAGCCCCTATGAAAGGGGCTGTTATTGAAATGTTACTTATTGTCAGAGTTGCTTAAACTCCAGACGTATGCCGCGACAAGTTGAACTTTGTCTTCGCCTAGGATGTCCTTCCAAGCAGGCATTACACCTGAGCGACCGTTCATAACTGTTTCTGTTACTGCAGCGCGTGAATCGCCGAATAACCAATCTTGGTCAGTTAGGTCTGGTGCACCTACAGCAGGGTTACCTTTACCATCGGTGCCGTGACAAGCTGCACACACAACGAAACGAGCTTTGCCGGCTTCCGCTTCACGTGCGTTCACTTTACGACCAGAAAGGCTTAACGTGTAGCTTACGACTTCTTGAACACCTTGTTCACCAAGTGCATCTTTCCACGCTGGCATCTGACCGATACGACCTTGCATGATAGTTGTAACGATAGCCGCTGGCTCACCGCCGTATAGCCATGCGTCGTCAGTTAGGTTAGGGAAACCTTTTTGACCACGAGCATCAGAGCCATGACATTGCGAACAGTTCTGTAGGAACAAACGTTGACCAACTTTAATTGCTTCAGGATCTTGCGCAATCTCAGGGATAGGGCGTAGACCATCTGCGTTGTGAGCAAGTGCGCGGAATGCTTCACCGAAGTATGCATCAGCATCATCTAGCTCTTTAGCGTATTGGTTAAGTTGCTTGTTTTCTTGTGCTCGTGCGATGGCTTCTTTCGACTCTTCCAACGTACGTACAGTTTGATCTGAACTCTGCCAGTTTAGGACACCTTTGAAGCTACCTAGACCTGGAAATAGGGTCAGGTATACAGCAGCAAACACAAACGTGCTCACAAACAAGTATGTCCACCATTTTGGTAGAGGGTTATTAAGCTCGCGAATACCATCGTACTCGTGGCCCATGTCTTCCCCTTCCTCGACGCCCATTTTGTCTTTAGCGCACCAAGTCAGGAGGATCGCACAGCCTACTAGCGTACCGACAGTAATCACGATAATCCAGAGACTCCAGAATGTAGTCATTACTTCTTCACTCCTTGGTTATTTGGGGTCGTTTGTTCTTCGTCAGCAAACACCAAGTTAGCATCTTCCTCAAAGCGTGCTTTACGCTTCTTACCAAATGCCCACCATACGATGCCAATAAAACTAGCGAAGAGCACAACGGTATAAATACTATGAATTGTACCGAAATCCATATGACCCCCTTACTTCATTGCATGACCAAGAGACTGAAGGTAAGCGATGATTGCATCCATCTCTGTTTTACCTTCTACTTCTTTAGCCGCATTCGCGATTTCTTCATCCTTATAAGGGACACCGAACTGGTCACGGAAGATTTCTAGTTTCTTCTGTGTCAGCTTGCCGTCTAGTACGTTCTCTTCAAGCCAAGGGAAGCCTGGCATGTTTGATTCTGGTACTAGCTCTCGCGGGTCAATAAGGTGAACACGATGCCATTCGTCAGAGTAACGTCCACCTACGCGTGCCAAATCTGGACCTGTACGCTTAGAACCCCATAGGAATGGGTGTTCCCAAACGCTCTCACCAGCGACAGAGTAGTGACCGTAGCGCTCTGTTTCAGAACGGAAAGGACGAATCATCTGGCTGTGACACACGTTACAACCTTCACGGATGTATATGTCACGACCTTCCATTTCCAGAGGAGTGTAAGCTCGTAGATTTTCTACAGGCTCCGTCGTTTGCTTCTGGAAAATCAGAGGAGTGATTTCAACAAGCGCACCCCAACTGATTGCAAAGACGATGAAAATAGCCAACAAACCGACATTGCGTTCTAGGATTTCGTGGCGATTATTCGAATTATTACTCATTCTTTAATCTCCTTATGCCGGTTGAGGGATAGCTTTTAAGCTTTCTTTAGGCGCAGTTACCGTCTTGTACGTGTTGTATGCCATTAAGAACATACCTGATAGGAAGATGAAACCGCCTAAGAAACGTACGAAGTAGAACGGGTAAGATGCTTCTACAGATTCTACAAAGCTGTAAGTTAGTGTCCCGTCAGAGTTAACTGCGCGCCACATTAGACCTTGCATTACACCTGAGATCCACATCGCTACGATGTAAAGAACAGTACCGATAGTCGCCAACCAGAAGTGAACATTGATTAGGCTTACAGAGTACATACGCTCTTGACCGAATAGACGAGGGACAAGGTGATATACAGAACCAATTGAAACCATTGCAACCCAACCTAGTGCACCAGAGTGAACGTGACCAATGGTCCAGTCTGTGTAGTGCGATAGCGCGTTTACTGTCTTAATAGACATCATTGGACCTTCGAAAGTAGACATACCGTAGAAAGACAATGAAACGATTAGGAAACGTAGGATAGGGTCGTAGCGAAGCTTATGCCATGCGCCAGACAGCGTCATGATACCGTTGATCATACCACCCCAAGATGGAGCAAATAGAACCAAAGACATCACCATACCAAGAGACTGAGTCCAGTCAGGTAATGCTGTGTAATGCAGATGGTGAGGACCAGCCCAGATGTATAGGGAAATCAGTGCCCAGAAGTGAACGATAGATAAACGGTAAGAGTAAACAGGACGTTCAGCTTGTTTAGGGACAAAGTAGTACATCATACCTAGGAAACCAGCGGTCAGTAGGAAACCTACCGCGTTGTGTCCATACCACCATTGAACCATTGCATCCACTGCACCAGAATAAATCGAGTACGATTTACCAAGTGACACAGGGATAGCCATGCTGTTCACGATGTGAAGTACTGCTACTGTTAGGATAAAGGCACCGAAGAACCAGTTAGCCACGTAGATGTGAGAGGTATTACGCTTGACCAATGTTCCAAAGAACACGACTGCGTAAGATACCCATACTATCGCGATTGCGATATCAATAGGCCATTCTAACTCAGCATATTCCTTACCAGAGGTTAAACCTAGAGGTAGGGTGATTGCTGCGGCTAGGATAATTGCTTGCCAACCCCAAAAGGTGAAGGCAACGAGTGGGCCACCAAAAAGACGTGTTTGACAGGTGCGCTGAACAACATAATAAGATGTTGCGAACAGAGCACTGGTACCAAACGCAAAAATTACCGCATTAGTATGCAATGGACGTAAACGACTGTACGTCAACCACGGCGTATCAAAGTTTAGCTGTGGCCAAACTAACTGAGCGGCAATCAAAACACCAACAGCCATACCAACTATGCCCCATAAAATGGTCACAAGGGTAAATTGGCGAACGACTGTATAGTTGTAGTTTTGTTCAAGCTGCTTTACTTGGCTCATTTGCATGCTTCCAATTTCTAATTAACTACACTTTACTTCCAACACGACTTGCGTCGTAACACCACCCAAGTAAACTCTAGAATTCAAGTGTTATCATCACTTTATTTCCATTGCTGACTTTAATAAAAAGTGGCATTTTCAGCGTGACACTATACTTGAATTAACATTTCAATGACAGAGTAGTAACCTTACAAGACCTCTGGAAATCATTTTTTATTTAAAAAGTTTGAAGTTTGTAACAAGGATATTAGGAATTATGGCCGCACAAAAGTTAACAAAGGCGAGACTTGCACAAATCTTAATCATGCTCAGTCTTTTAATCGGTGCCTTTTTCTGGCGCACCTTTACTTATGAGACGAGCAAAGAGGTGGACTGTTCACAAAAACAACGATGTGATGTAACAATTGGTGTATCAAAAATCACTATAAATAAGACTTCGAAAGGCTTTTCAATCGAAAGCCCAGAAAATCGCAGTATAAAAATTGATCTAAATCAATCTGGTGAATTTATTCATCTCAACGATAAATATCGAGACATCAATTGGAATAGTATTTCGGAAACAAAAGCGATTAATATCAAATTAAATGAAAATATTGTCCAAGTTCATTTATAAATCTGATCTGACGCGAGATAATTGCATCTTGTTTATGCAATTAATGCTTTCTTGCCTAGCAGTAAAAATTTGCAGTGGTATAACAGTAAAGTGATAACCAATAATAAAACCGTATGCAGTGCCAATCATTATTTACTCATATCACCGACGAATATTTAGCGATAGAAGAATTTCGCTCTGAACTCAGTGAGGAGAATCTCTCACATATCATTTGCTACTACACTGAAGAGTACGACTTCAGAGCAATTCAGTACGCATTCTCCGACCTGTTTCCTGACATTCCATTCCATGGTGCTAGCTCATGCCAAGCTATCATGACTAACCATGGTTACCATCAAGGTCCTACCATTGCGATACTCGCGATCTATGACTCAGGTTTACATTCTTACGGGACAGGAATTTCAACTTATAGTACGGATATTGAATCCAGCGTAGACCAAGCGCTGAATATGGCTTTATTTCATGCAGATAGAGTAGGTGAGGTTCCTAACTTAATTCTCTTACATGCGACACCTGGGAATGAAGAATCTGTCATAGAATGCATTGACAGTCGGTTCGGAACATTAGTCCCAATCATTGGTGGTTCTGCTGCTGACAATAACATTGAAGGCAACTGGTCAATTATTACCTCTCAAGGGTACGAACAAAATGGCGTGAGCTTAACGTTGTTTTACTCCTCACAGCCGGTCGATATCGCATTCAGTGCAGGACACTCGCCAACAGGGATAACTGGTATTGCGACGAAAACGAAAGGTCGCATCTTACTCGAGATAGATAATCAACCTGCTCTCGATGTATATCGAGCGTGGACAAATCATCAAGAAACACAAACTGATAGAGAAAGCTTCCTGTTCACTAACTCAAGTGCATATCCGTTAGGGCGCGTCGCGGGTCAATTGTATGAGAGACCTTATTACAAACTCTCACACCCGATAAGAGAAACTGAACAAGGTGGCATTGAGCTTTTCACCGATATTGAAGAAGGCGAAATGCTAACGTTGATGCAAGGTAGTCGCCAGCATCTTGTCGCAAGAGCGGCGAGAGTTGTGAACGCTGCATTCAATCAAAAGTTAGAGGAATCTCGAAAAATAGGGGTGATCAATATCTTTTGTGCTGGTCCTATGTTGCACTTAAAACAGGACATCAACAGTGTTTGTGAACAAATTAATCAGGAATTAGAGAACCTGCCTTTTATTTGCCCGTTTACTTTTGGTGAGCAAGGAAGATTTATAGGTGGTGAGAATGGACATGGAAACCTGATGATATCATCAGCGATATTCCATAAACCTTATGAAAGATAAATATTTAGAGATATACCAGCAGGAAGCGTTACAAGAGGCACTTGTCGAACTCAAAGAGGCAAGGCAACGTGAGAAGTTATTGGCTGATGAAAACAAAGCCATTCTGTCAGCAATCTCTGCAATGAGTGAAGCTCGAAACCGTCACGAGATTTTCTCCGGTCTAAACAGTGTTCTAAAGAAGTACATTGATTTTGATGACTTCATCGTCATTACCCGCGACTGTAATAGACAAAACTTCAAGACGCTATTATCAACAAATAGTGTTTTTGATAGAGCAGATTGGTTACCGGGTAACGTGTCGGAAAGGGCTCTTAATGGCGAATGTATTTTGTTGTTCGAGCCGATGCGATTAAAGGAGTTTGAGAGCTTAAACTCCTTTATTAAAAGCCACGTGAATTCAATGCTACTTACGGGCATTCGATCTGAAGTAACCCAGACTATTATCATCCTTGTTGGAGCTCAAAAAGGTCACTTCAGTATTGAAAACAAAGAAACGTTAAGGCGTTTTAGACCCTTAATTGAAAGGGCTGTTATCGATATTGAAACCAAAGAGAAGTTACAACGTATCGTTGAGGTGAGGACGTCTCAATTAGCACGGGCTAGAGAAGAAGCAGAAAGAGCTAACCAATCGAAGTCTGAGTTTTTGGCCATGATGAGTCACGAAATTCGAACGCCTTTGAACTCAGTTCTGGGGATGTTAGACATCTTGAGACAATCAACTTTAACCGATGCCCAGTCAGACGTATTGAACCAAATGGAATGCTCTGCAGATTTGCTATTGGCGATTATCAGCGACATTTTGGATTTATCAAAGATAGAGTCAGGAAGCTTTCACTTAAATGAACAGTGGACAGACTTAAGTGACGCGGTAACACTAATTGTTTCTCAACAAAAACAAGTGGCTACAAGCAAAAGTTTGAGCTTTGACCTACACTGCAATCTAGATAGAAATAAACAGTACTGGATTGATTCTACTCGTATATCGCAGGTGCTTTTTAACTTGATTGGAAACGCGATTAAGTTTACAGACTTTGGAGATGTGCATGTTTCTGTGCTAGAAAGCAATGGTGAAATCATCATATCTGTCGCAGATACTGGGATAGGAATCCCTCAAGCTAAAATTGGTCATTTGTTTACAGCTTTTCATCAAGGCGACAGCTCAATTACTCGTCGATTCGGTGGTACAGGGCTTGGACTTGCCATCACCAAACACCTTGTTGAGATGATGCGAGGTTCAATTTCTGTAAAAAGTGAAGAGAGAGTCGGCTCTCATTTTACAGTCAAAATCCCGGTTCTCACCAGGACTAACCAAGAAAGACCGGTAAAGATAGAATCAAATCAGCCATCAAAGTCGACCAACATTTTAGTCGTGGAAGATACTGAATCTAACCAGTTAGTGATAAAGCTTATTCTGAATAAACTCGGGCACAATGTATTTATTGCCAGCCACGGCGCGGAAGCCTTAACGTTTTTGGAGCAACAAACACAAGACATCGATATCATTTTAATGGATGTGTCGATGCCCGTTATGGATGGCATTACAGCGACAAGACTTATCAGAAAGAAAGGAATCAAAACACCAATCATTGCATTGACTGCACACGCGCTTGAGAGTGATAAAGCGACATGCATGAAAGCTGGCATGGACGGATTTGTATCAAAGCCAGTTCGCAGACAGGATATCTACGAAGCGATCCATTCATTAGTGGAGATCGCGTAGCGAATTAATATAGATCTTAACAATCGTAAGATTATTAAGATCTATATTAAGTATTTTATGCACCCTAGATGTCATCTTTAGAAATCCGTTTTAGAAAACTA
>NZ_CAWMYL010000090.1:0-68522 GCF_963871815.1 Vibrio sp. L85 | reverse complement strand
TACGTTAATAGCGTATCTAGGGTTCAAATCCCTATCTCTCCGCCACTACATAGAAAGCCCGTTGAGAAATCAACGGGCTTTCGTCATTTCTGACGTTTGAGAATGAGACGGGATTTGCATCAAACCCCTAGTCAGTCGAGCCCTCGGTCTCAGAACGATTAAGAAGTCTCGTTAGAAATAGCGGGGCTTTTGTCGTTTTTAGTATTTGGAAATTAGCTAAAGCTTTGCCACTACGAGAATTTGAAAACGAACAGGTTGCAGTGTCACTCACTATCTATAATGGTGATTTTTCTAAGCTTAACTTTATGAATTTTAGGCACAAAAAAGCCCAAGCTAAGCAGCTTGGGCTTTTTAATATCTGTTGTTTAAAAAGAGTGATTAGAACTCTTTCGGAGCAAAACCTGTCATTACGTCTAGGCGCAATTCTTTACCCACTTTTGTTAATGGGTGAACGATAACTAGACCACGAACACGCTTCTTAAGCTTACCAATGTCTGCTTGCTCAGCTTTTGTGATTTCACGAGAAAATGGCATATCAAGCAGGCTCTTACGCTCTTTGTTCAGTTCGTATGTTTGCTTGTGCTTAAGTTGGTTAAGTTTCTTCGTTAGATCGTCAACTTCATTCGTGAACTTAGTAATCATTTCATGATCACCACGAGAACGTGCCGCATCCAGTTTGCGTTGGCAAGTATCTAAACGGTTGTGCAGCTTTTGAATATCGGTTTTTATGCTCATGGTAATTGGACTCAAATTTTTAATGGTCGAGGAGTATAGCATAGCTGAAATTCAACGCTCTACTATACTGCTCGATCTATTGATTTAGTTGATCAGTTCATTACCTGACGCGTTGCCAGCAAAGAAAGCATCCACGTTATTTAAAGTCACTGAGGCAATGTTGTTTAGTGCTTCGTGAGTCAGGAAGGCTTGGTGTCCAGTGAACAACACGTTGTGACACGCGGATAGACGACGGAACACGTCATCAACAATGACATCGTTTGACTTGTCTTGGAAGAATAGGTCTTTTTCGTTGTCGTAAACATCTAAACCTAGTGCGCCAATTTTGCCTTGTTTCAGTGCTTCAATTGCGGCGACAGAATCAAGCAGTTCACCACGGCTGGTATTAATGATCATCACACCATCTTTCATCTGCGAGAATGCCTTCTCATTCAATAAATGATAGTTCTCTTCGCTCATTGGACAGTGCAGCGAAATGACATCTGCGTTCGCATAGATCTCTTCAAGAGAGCAGTAGCGAGCGCCCATTTCCAATGCTAGAGGGTTTTCATATGGGTCGTAGCAGAGCAGCTCCATGCCTAAACCTTTAAAGATACGCATGGTTGCAATGCCAATCTTGCCTGTACCCACAACGCCAACGGTTTTGCCATGGAAGTTGAAGCCAACCAAGCCTTCCAGGTTGAAGTTTGCATCACGCGTGCGCTGGTAGGCTTTGTGTAAGCGTCGATTTAAACACATCATCATACCGACAGTATGCTCAGCGACAGCTTCTGGGGAATAAGCCGGGACGCGCACTACTTGAAGTCCAAGCTCCTTTGCTGCTTCTAAATCGACTTTGTCGAAGCCTGCGCATCGCATCGCGATTAATCTGGTCCCACCAAGAGAAAGCTGTTTAAGTACTGGTGCGGATAAATCATCATTTACAAACGCACATACGACTTCACAGCCCTGAGCCATTTTTGCGGTTTTTGAAGTTAATCTAAAATCATGGTAGTGAAATTCGAAGTCTCGATGGTTTTTAATTTTATTGAAAGACGCTTCGTCGTAGGATTTCGCACTGAAAAAAGCAATGTTGAGCATAATACCCTCTCTATTTGTGCTGAATTTATAAAGTAATCTCCTTATAAAGTAATCCAAGTTAGTCATAATGAGTAGTGAAATTTGCACATATTAAGTTTGCTTTAGTATTACCTTGTGACTAGCATGGTTGCTCTTTTTTATGTTCCCTTAGAATGGGTGAGTTAGGCGTTCTGGCGATGTCAGTAAAATGGTTGTCTTTAATCTTGTGTTGTTCTTTTGTTCCTTTTACACAGGCTGATGTGGACTTGGTCAAAGTAGACAAATCAAAACGCAGAATGTACCTAATGGACAACGGCGAAGTGGTTAAAGAATATCGGATTGCGTTAGGGGCTAATCCGAAAGGGCACAAGCAGGAAGAAGGGGATAACAGGACTCCAGAAGGTGACTACACTCTAGATTATGTGATTAACGATTCTGCTTTCTATCGCTCTGTCCACATCAGTTATCCAGATGTAATTGATCGCTTGGAAGCGCACCGAAGAGGTGTCTCTCCGGGCGGAGAGATCAAGATTCATGGCCTCAAAAATGGCGAGACACAGTCCCCTCAGTTTATCCAGAGCTTTGATTGGACCAATGGGTGTATCGCCATCACCAATGAAGAGATGGATGAGTTTATAAAGCTAGTTAAAATGGGAACGCCAATCACCATTGAGTGGTAATGGAGCGCCTAGTTTCAACCCTATTCTTGAGACATAAAGCGGCTTGGATGGTCGCTGAAGATGCCATCTAGCGCCGGCAAGTGTTTCAACTTGTTTGGGTTATTCACTGTATAGCACATTACCTTATATCCGGCTTGCTGCAGCTTCTTAATTTGACGGGAACGAACCCAGTTAATATTGAGGTTGCAACTGTATGCGTTGACTTCTTCTAACAGTAGCCCGTCTTTACGGGTAAAGAACTCACTTAGCACACCCAATCTGTAGCCTTCACAGTGCTTGTATAGCGCTCTTATCACGTCGTGACTAAAGCTCGACAAAAGGATAAATTCTTTGGTCAATGGTCCTTCAGAAAGGGTTTTAGCGACTATCTTCGCGACATCCTCTGCTGAATGGTGGTCAACTTTCACTTCGATATTAAGATTTAGGTTGCTTTTCGCAGCGAGCCCCAGCAACTCTGACAGCGTCATGATCGATTCATTGCTGAACTCTGTACTGAGCCAACCACCAAAATCTAACGTTTTTAGCTCAGCTAAAGTCATTTGATCAACACGACCTTTGCCGTTGCTGCAGCGGTTTACTGTGTGATCATGACATACCACTAGTACATTGTCTTTGGTGGGTTGTACATCAACTTCAACCCAATCAAGACCCAAATCTATAGCGGCTTGAATACTGACTTTGGTGTTTTCTGGGTACTTGCCTGCCACGCCTCGGTGACCAATCAATAGCGTTGTCATATACGTCTATTCTCAATTAGAAACTGCAAAGAATTGTACTCCTTTTTTGTACCTGCAATAGAGTTTAAATGTATGAAGTGATTAAATGATGGTTATTGATGCATATATAAAGAAGAAATTTCCATCATTTAAACGTCATTAAGTCGAGAAAGGCTAGCTTAGGTAGGTATTCTGGGTAACATAAAGTGATTGGACTTTTATGCTCTTACTGCCCAAGTTTTTAGTGGGAACGCAAAGTGAGGGCATAACTTTTATTATCAGGGAGAGAAGTATGAAAATTGGTGTAATTGGCGCAGGTGCCGTTGGTGTTGGAGTATGTAATTACTTACTGACCATGGGCAGTGTAAGTGAGTTGGTTCTATTGGACCAAAACTTAGAGCGTGCTGAAGGGGAAGTCTTCGATTTCCGTCATACCACTGCACTGACCTTCTCGAAAAACACTCACATCATTCCTACTGACGACTATCTCGATCTTCTCGGCGCTGATATTGTCGTAATCACTGCGGGAGCGCAGATTAAGCAAGGTCAGACGCGAATTGATATTGCAGAAATCAATGCCAAGATAGGTGTTGAGATTGCACGTAAAGTCGAACGAGTAGCCCCAAATGCAACCCTCATTGTTGTATCTAACCCTTGTGATATTGTCGCGCACTTTATTGCAACCAATACAGGCTTTGAGAATAGCAAAGTGATCAGTAGTGGCTGCGTGATCGATACTGCGCGCTTGATGAGCATTGTTGCCAATCGCGTGGATTTGGACCCGAAGAACATCTTTGGTTATGTTCTCGGTGAGCATGGTAGCAATTGTTTTACGCCAAAGAGTTTGATTTCAATTGCAGGACAACCAGCAGATTTCTATTGCGATGCCAATAATGTAGAGCGTATCGATGCAGACGAATTGCTCGAAGCCGTTAAGCAAGCTGGGTATGAGATTTTCCGTCGTAAACAAAATACCGTTCATGGGATCGCTGCAAGTGTGTTTCGTATTATTCAGGCAATCAAGATCAATGAACGATCAGTTTTGCCTGTGGGGACCATGATGACGGGTCAATATGGTGTTAATGGCGTGGTATTGAGTTTGCCTACTGTTGTTGGCAAGAAAGGTGCAGAGTCAGTACTCACTCATCCATTTACACAAGAAGAGCTAGATACACTTCATTCGATTAGTATCAACTTACGAGGCATCGTTGAAGATGTCGCCAAAGTAACAGGTTTAAAGTGTTGATTTAAATAATTAAAAAATCAGTATTTCTTGCGATAAAAGCCGACTGAAAAGTGGGCTTTTTTTATGTCCAGTTTTCGTACAGAAACCTTAGAATCTATGGTTGTTTAATCTGCAAATGAGTAATAGAATGCGAACCATTTTTATTTGAGTTGGTATTGGTAATGTCCCGAGTTCTTATCGTAGATGACGATGTTCCGTTGTGTGAATTATTGGAGGCGGTGTTACAAGAAGAGGGTTACACCGTTTCATCTGTCCATTGTGGGGAAAGCGCTTTGCAATACATGGAGAAGACGCCAGTTGATCTTGTTCTTCTCGATGTCATGCTACCAAATCTAAATGGTATGCAAGTTGCGCGTCGTATCTGTCAACGTTTCGCGACGCCGATCCTCATGCTAACGGCATTAAATGATGAGAACTCGATGCTAGATGGCTACCAAGCGGGCGCAGATCAGTACATCGGCAAGCCCTTTAATGTACCTGAATTGTTGATGCGTATTAAAGCAATTCTTCGTCGCGTAGGATTAGAACGTCAAAGACAAGCTATGTGCTGCACAGTACAAAGTATCAGTGATCAGCTGAACAGTTTGCCGCTGACAGGTACTGAAGCAGAGTTACTTTGCTATTTGGTAAAAAACCAAGGCGTTGTGATTTCTAAAGCCGAATTGCAAACCAAGGTTTTGAAGAAAGAGCTAAGTCCGTTTGATCGCAACTTAGACATGCACATCAGTAATATTCGTCGTAAATTGGTAGAAGCGGGATTGTCCAAACAGCACATTAAAACGTTTCGTGGAAAAGGTTATAGCTACCTAGAGGCTGTGACGAATTAATGAAATTTGTGTGCCCATCCTATATAGCCAAGCGTCGAGATAGTCTGGCTTTTAAGCTATTTACTTACATGACGGCGATCGTCATCAGTATCCTTGCTGTACAAGCTGTCGCTGAGCAAGCCTTAGTAAAAGCAATGCTAAAAGTACCAGCGAGCGTAAAAGCAGAAATGTTGGACTTAGCGCATCAAGCCAATGTTTTGATCGAAGACGGAGATATGGATGAGCTTGCGGATTGGGCGAATGCACAACACTTTTACTTATTCGTGTTAGACGAAAATCAACACCCACTTACCCATCGCTTGATGCACCCTCATTTTGAGTTCAAACTTAAGTTTAAAAGACGTTTAGATGAACAACTAGAAGGCAGAGTTAGCCGCCCAATTTTCAGTATTCCTCTTGTGGGCAACAACAGTTTGGTCATCCAACTGCCTCATCGTTTACACCCAGCTCATGACTTTATTCTCTACTTTTCGATACTGAAAGTTGTGATTGCAGCGGTCATTCTGGCGCTGTTTTCTCTATTAATGGCAAGGAACTTACAGCAACCTTTAGACCGACTTCGTGAGGCGAGTAAGAGGCTATCAAATGGTGATTTTACTGTCAGTGTGGTTGATGAACTGAAATCAAACACACGAGAATTTAATGAACTGGCGCAAGACTTCGATCATATGACCAAGGAGATCCACTCTTTGGCTGAGAAACAGCGTCGATTAATACGTGATGTTTCACATGAACTTCGTACACCATTGGCGCGACAGAACTTGGTGTTACATCTGTTGCGAAAGCGTGTGGGTGAGAGTGAGCAAAGCCTTGTTACTCGCATGGAAGAAGAAGCAAATGAACTCAATCACTTGATTGGTGAGATACTAGAAATCAGCCGATTGGAGAACGCTCGCTACGATACTGAGATGAAACGTAGCGACTTAGAAGTTCTGCTTGCTCCTCAGGTTGAGCGTTGCAAGATCGACCTAAAAGCTCAACAAACTCTTACTTTTAAATCGGACGCGACAAGGACAAAAGCCCAGTGTGACGACACTTTAGTCGTGCGCTGTTTGAACAACTTGATTGGTAACGCGATCAAGTATGCGGGCGACTCTGCGCAGATTAATGTGTGCTTAACAAATAAATCTACCGATAAGCACCACTACTTAGCTGTGACCATTGCTGATAATGGTCCGGGTATTCCACAGGATAAATTGTCCGACATCTTTGACCCATTTACTCG
This sequence comes from Vibrio sp. L85, assembly GCF_963871815.1. Lineage (NCBI taxonomy): Bacteria > Pseudomonadati > Pseudomonadota > Gammaproteobacteria > Vibrionales > Vibrionaceae > Vibrio > Vibrio sp. L85. The sequence continues at coordinate 62,034 of NZ_CAWMYL010000090.1, read as the reverse complement.
ATTAGATGCTTCCAGAGACAAAAAGCTTGGTGGCTATGGTCTTGGGCTCGCAATAGTAAAAGAATCGATGCGAATGATGGGAGGAAAAGCCATCGCCACAAACCGAGTGGATGGTGGGTTGAGCGTAACATTGTTGTTTAGGCAATAGATCGCTCGCGGCTATTCGTGATTTAGATCACGTTCGAACAAAGTATTACTCTCATGCCCTTTACAAAAGTTTACGAATGCAAAGAATGTAAATTTAATGCAAATGGTAATGGTTATCACTTATATTCTCTCGCAAAATAAGTAGAAGGGAATCACATAGCACCTATGTGTAACCCAACATTTTGGAGTGAATGTGCATGTTTTCTAAAAGCCAACTGGCGTTAGTGATTGGGGCGGTGTTAGCAGCACCTGCAGTGGCGGAAGTTCAAAAAGCGGATGAGCACCTTGTTGTTGAAGGTCGCGAGTTTGGTTACAAAGCTGATACCAATACAACAGCAATGCGTATGGAAATGACGCAACTGGAGACCCCAGGACAAGTTGCTGTGATTGATGAAGCGGTTATTGATGAGCAGCGTGCAAGCACGTTAGGTGAAGTGCTAAAAAATGACGCGAGTGTTAGTGCCGGTGGTACGAGTCGTAACCGTGAGCGTTTCTCATTGCGCGGTTTTGAACTTAGCAGTTCTGACGGCTTTTTACGTGATGGTCGTCAGCACTGGTCACACTACCGTCAGCCAATTGAGCTTTTAGAGCGTGTAGAGATACTTAAAGGTCCATCAGGTCTACTTTACGGCAAATCTGAGCCAGGTGGTCTTGTGAACATGGTTTCTAAGAAGCCAACAACAGAAACACAAGTTAGCTTGAGCCAAGATATTGGTTCAAACGATCACTCACGCACTGTTTTAGATGTGAGTGGTGCACTGAATGAAGAAGAGACATTGCGTGCGCGCGCAATTCTTGCAAAAGAGAGTTACGGCTCTTGGCGTAAGTATGGTGATGGCACAGAGCCACAAACTGACCGAGTTGTCGGTGGTCTGGTTGTTGAATACGACATTACCGAAAACGTGATGGTTTCTGCTCATTATGACAGGACTAAAGATGAAGGTAGTGTGGATTCTGGTGCTTACATTGTAGACGGTAAGCCTGTGCTTGGAGACAAGTATATTTGGGATGCGCAATGGTCGAAGATTGATAACGATGTAGAAAACTACGGTATCGATATTAATGCGCAAGTCGCGGATAACGTAAACGTCAAAGCAGGATACAACCGTCAAGATTTCAAGCGTTTTGATGTGGAGTCTTACCCTAAGTTTGACGACTATGAAGAAAAAAATGTGATTAAGCACAAAGGGAATGATCGTTCAGACAATTGGGTGTTTGATACTGCGTATGTAGACGTTACGACTGACTTCTCTTTGCTTGATACTGATAACACACTTTTAATTGGTGCAAACTACCTAGATTACAGTTATGACCGCTTTATGGCATTCCACCAAGAGTCTAGTGTCCAGCCGGGTCAAACGGTGCCAAAGCCAGGGTATCGTAGCTCGAAAAAATGGCCGACTAGCGAGCATGATACATGGGGTATCTACGCGCAAAATATGATGACAATTAACGATTACTGGCAGGTACTTGCAGGTGTTCGCTACGATGAAAAGCGCAGCGATACATTAACTGAGAGCCAAGTGTCACCAAAGCTAGGCGTTATCTTTCATCCTGCGAGTAATGGTTCAATCTATGTTCAGTACTCTGAAAGCTTCATGCCACAAGGTGCTGTGGCTGACTCTGACTTTACCAATGATGGAGAAGAACTAGAGGCTGAGCGTGGTATTTCTTATGAAGTGGGTACTAAGTGGGAACTGTTTGATGAGCGTTTATTCTTAACCGGTGCGCTGTTTGACATCACATTGGAAAATGTACGATTAGATATCGTCGATCCTAACGACTCAAAAAAACAGATTGCGACTCAAGATGGTGAGCAAGTGCACCGAGGCGCTGAAATCTTAGCGCAAGGGTTTGTTACAGATAAGCTTTCGTTAACTGCTTCTGCAATGTACCTAGATGCAGAGATTACAGAAAGTGCAAAACTAAAAGGCAATCGCCCAGCTGATGTGCCTGAGCTTTCTGCAAGCGTCTGGTCTAGCTACAAGGTCCAAGACAATACGAATGTAAACTTGGGCGTGATTTATGAGGGTGAGCGCTACGGTGACGCAGCGAACACGTTTAAGAAAGATGGGTATGCGCGTGTTGATATGGGCGTGGCGTACACACACAAGTATGATGAGAACTTAGATATTGTGGCCCGATTCAATGTTGAAAACGTGTTTGATACTGAATACCTAGCTGGTGGCGGTAGTACGAACCCGGACAACTATGATGGTGCAACAAATGTAGTGATAGGCGAAGGTCGAAACTACATGGCAACAATTCAGTTCAAGTACTGATAACAATATGATTTTTAAAGGGGAAGATTGGTCTTCCCCTTTAGTCGTTTTTAGAAAACAGAAAATATAACTCGTATGAATCTAATGAAATCAAGTATCGCTCTGTTGATCTCATCGGTTTTGATTCCCGTTCAAGCGGAAAATCTTAACGATGCACAAGCAGTGCAGAGTAAAACCAATCAAGCATCGGCTGTTAGTCAGAAGCGTATTGATGTAAGTGCAGAGAAATCTTTGACTCTTGAGGCTGAAATAGAGCAGTTACAAGAAGAAGTTGGCAACTTGAAGATTTATCGTGATCACCTATCTAGTTTGGTAGACAGTCAAAACGAAGAAGTGGCTAGTCTGAATGAGCAAATCGAACAAATCGCTCAGACTCGCCAAGGTGTCGTGCCACTGATGTACCACATGCTTGATGGTCTTAAGAGTATCGTCGCTAATGATAAACCGATCCGCAAGGCACAACGTGAAGAGCGTATTGCAAAGCTGGATGCAATGATGACTCGTGCAGACGTCGCAGATGCTGAGAAGTTCCGCCGTATTCTTGAGGCGTACCAAATTGAGATGGACTATGGCTCTAAGATTGGTGTTTACCAAGGCAAGATAGCATTAGATGGTAATGATCAAGTCGAAGCCGATATCCTTTACCTAGGTCGTGTTTCATTGGTTGCACGTAGCTTATCAGGTGAGCACTTCTGGAGCTGGTCACAGCAACAAAAAGAATGGCAAGCAGTGGGCACTGAGCAAAAAGCGGAACTAGACAAAGCGTTTGCGATGGCGAACAAACAGATTGCACCGAGTATGCTTACTCTGCCAGTGTCTCTTAACGTAGCGGAGGGCAAATAAATGATGAAAAAATGGCTATCGGTTGCGCTGATTTCTTCTGCTGCTCTTCTACCTCACACAACATTCGCTAGTGACGCATTATTGCAGAAAGCACAACAAGAAAATCGTCAACAGCAGTCGCACAATGTGGCTCGTGAATCTGGTTTTAAGAAAACGCAGCAAGAGTTGCAAGCGATGAAAAACCAGCTTGTTGCCGAGCGTGCAGCGTTGCAAGCAGAAGCGGACACCCTGAGTGTTACGTTCAGCGAAAACGAATCGCAGCTTGCCCAACTTGAAGAGAAACTTCGCCTAGAAACAGGCAGCTTAGGTGAGCTTTTTGGCGTAGTTCGTCAAAATGCAAAAGAATTGGAGTCGGAGCTTAAGTACTCTGTAACAGGTGTCGACGCTAACTCATACCAAAAAAACATTGATGATATCGTTGCAGCGAAATCACTGCCGACATTACCTCAACTGCGTGCAATGTGGCGCAGTATGGAAGAGCAAGTTAAAGCAAGTGGTGAGATGGCGAATGTGTCATTCACCTTGTTGGATGGTGAGGGCCGTGAGCAAAATGTTGATGGTGTTCGTCTAGGCTCAATGGCGTTGTTGGACAACGCAGGCTATGTGAAGTGGAATGGTCAGCGTGGTGATGCGGTGAATTATCTGCGTCAGCCTGAAAACGGTCCTACGGCAAGCACATTAAGCTCAGGAGACATTGACTCACTTGTGATTGACCCATCGCGTGGCATTCTCCTTGACCAGTTAGCAAATTCTCCAACCATGGCAGATCGCCTAAACGCAGGTGGCGTGGTGGGTAAGATCATCCTTGGTTTACTCGCTATTGGCTTGATCATCGCGCTGGTTCGTGGTGTGTCATTGATCATCGCTCGTCAAAAGATCGCGAAACAACTTAAGAGCCCAACTCAACCAGAGGATAACCCTCTAGGTCGAATTCTAGCGGTATACCAAAAGGATAAGCACCGTAGTGTTGAAGCGTTAGAGTTGCGTCTATTGGAAGCGGTAGTTGATGAACAAACTCACCTTGAGAAAGGCTTATCGATGCTTAAGCTGCTTGCCGCGCTAGCACCTATGCTGGGTCTGCTTGGTACGGTAACGGGTATGATCGAAACTTTCCAAGTTATCACTCAGTTTGGTAATGGCGATCCAAAAGTTATGGCGGGTGGTATCTCAATGGCACTTGTGACAACTGTCCTTGGTCTTGTGGCTGCGATGCCATTGCTTCTTGCTCATAACGTATTGAGCTCTCAAGCAGAGAACATTCGCAATATTCTAGAAAAACAAGGTATTGGTCTTGTGGCAGAGCAAGCTGAACGTGATATGCCAAAGGGTAAAAATGCCTCTAACACGGTAGCGGAGAACGCAGCGTAATGGAGCAGATCCTACTCAACACATTGGGTTTGATCAGTGAGGATTGGGCCTCGACCTTGGCGAGCTTTATGCAGCAAGGCGGGCAGATCCTATGGTGGCTGGCTGCCGTTGTAGCGGTATGCTGGCTGCTGGTTATGGAGCGTGTTCTTTATCTGACAACGGAATTTCCGAAGGTGAAGAGACAGCTTTGTGAACAGTGGCTCGCAAGAGCAGACCACCACTCTTGGTACGCGCATCAAATCCGCGAAGGATGGATTGCAAAGGCACAAATTGAACTGCGCCAAAACCTATCAACCATCAAAGTATTGGTTGCAATTTGCCCAATGCTAGGTTTGTTAGGCACGGTAACGGGCATGATCACGGTTTTTGACGTGATGGCAACACAAGGCAGTAGCAATCCGAAATTGATGGCTTCCGGTATTTCACTTGCAACACTACCTACAATGGCAGGTATGGTTGCAGCACTTGCAGGTATGTTTGTACATGCTCGTTTAAGCAAAGTGTGTGAACGCAAAGCCCTCCAGTTAGAACAATCTTTAAGGAGTCAGAAGTGAGACTCGGACATAGACCAAATCAACAAGATGAAGCCCAGATCGATTTAACCTCGATGCTGGATATCGTATTCATCATGTTGATATTCTTCATTGTGACTAGCTCATTTGTACGTGAGTCAGGTGTAGAAGTTAATCGCCCACAAGCTTCCAATGTGGTCAGTCAAAAAGACGCAGGCATCTTTATCGCCGTGACGGCAGCAAATGATGTCTACATCGATAAACGTTTAGTGGATATTGAGCGTGTTGAAGCCACCATTGAGCACTTACTGCTGGAGCAACCAGACGCAGCGCTTGTAATTCAAGCGGATGAGCATGCTTACAATGGCACAGTTGTGAAAGTCATGGATGCCGCGAAAGGCGCTGGTGTGAAGAACATTGCTTTGGCGGCGGAGAAACCTTAATGAAAAGGCTATTACTCGCGCTACCCGTGTCAGTTTTGATTGCGGTGAGCTTGTTTAGCTTTATGGCGTGGATGGTCGATAAAGGCAATCAGCGAGCACCAAAGCCCTCTGAAGCGGTGCGCTTTGATATGGTTATGATCGAGAATGATGCGGATGTTCAGCGTCGTCAACGCTCGGTTCCTGAACAGCCAGAGCCACCAAAAGCGCCAGAGCCGATGGATTTGTCTCAGGCTCAAACGCAAGTTGAGCCGATGAGTCAAGTGACGCCAATCAGTGCATTGGGCTTGAACACTTCTCTTGATGGTATTGCTATTAGTGCTCCAAACTTGAAAGGCACTATGGGTAATCAGCAAGCGATCCCTTTGTATAGCCCAGAGCCACGCTATCCAAGTAAGGCACTGAAACGCAAAATCGAAGGTTACGTGATGCTACGTTTTACTATTGATGCTGCGGGGCGTCCAAAGGATATCGAAGTGCTTGATGCCAAGCCAAAACGTATGTTTGAGAAAGAAGCGATTCGAGCATTGAAGAAGTCGAAGTATCAGCCGAAGGTTGAAAACGGTGTCTCAATTGAGCAGTACGGGCAAACCCGAAAAGTGGAGTTCAATTTAGCCAAATGATGAAGAAATTCTTAATCGGTGCAGTATTGAGCCTATGCGCTTTTACGACGACTGCCAATGAACTGAGTCAATACACCGCGACTCGTGTTCAACGTGCGCATAATTTGGTTCAAGACGAAAAGTTGCAAGAAGCCATTTCAACGCTTGAAGCATTAGAGTTATCGCGCGGTTATGATCGTGCATTTGTCGCGCGTATGCTTGGGATTTTGTACTGGCAAAATGAGCAAGTGAAGTCGGCTATCAAGCAGCTAGAGATTGCGGTTAATAGCGGTCTCTTAGACGATGATCAAGCTTGGCAAACGCGCAAGATGTTAGCGGATATGTTGCTTAACGAGCAGCAGTTTTCAAAGGCATTACCTCATTACTACGACTTAAGTAAATCTGTTCCTGAAACTCAGAAGGCATATGAGATTTGGTTGCGTATCGCTCAGTCTCACTACCAGTTGAGTCAATGGAACAAAGTCTTGTCTGCGATGGGGCGCTATGAAAAGTTTGGTCAGCCAGATGAAATTGGTCCTTTGTCTATCAAGTTGTCAGCCGAACTTGAGCTGCAAAAATGGAAGCCAGCCATCGGTACGATTAAGCGTTTGATTGCGATTGAACCTGAGCGTGTGGAGTGGTGGCGTCAGCTAGCTGCGCTCTATCTTCGTGTTGATGATAACAAACGCGCTCTTGATGCATTGGCACTTGCAAAACTAAAGGGTGTCGCACTTAGTCAAGATGATTTACGACTTCTTGCTCAGTTATATGGTGCGCGTGGTATTCCAGAGCGCGCAGCTTTGGTGCTAGAAGAGGTGAAAGACATCAACTCAGACAGCAAGTTAAAAGCGCAGCAAGCGACATATTGGCAAATAGCAAAAGAGTGGGACAAATCGATTGAGAGTTGGCATGTTGCGGCTCAATTGGACAGAAAATATAACTGGAACTTGTCCCAGTTATTAGTGCAAGAAGGTCATTACAAAGAAGCGTTAGCGACGTTGGATAAAGTGACTGGTCGTAAGGCTGATGTGGCGCTGGTGAAAGCCCGAGCTTACTACAAGTTGAAACGCTTTGAGGATGCGCTTGCAAATGCGAAACGTGCCAATGAAATTAAGCCTTCGACTCAAGCTGAGAGTTGGGTGAAGTACCTAACGCAATTGCGCAAAGCCAAAGCAAGCCAGAATAGTTAATGCGTATTTCATAGCATCGAAAGACCCGAGTCAGATCTCGGGTCTTTTTGTTTTTATAGAAGTGAGCAGGTTCGATTTCTTTTAATCGCTGCTGCGTTTACAAACTAAGTCATTCTCGTTGCAGCAAATATCTCGAGGTTACTTGGGGACAAGGTTATATTACAACTACCCAGCACTAAGACTGGACCGTCAGTTTTTATAAGGATAAATACATGATTCTTGATTCTGCCATTTTGATTTGGCTACCGCTTGTATTAGCAATTGGCGCGGCATTTGCTCGGCAACAAAGGGCAGCCTTCGCATTGCTTGGACTTACACTGCTAGGTGCATTTGTTTTTGATCGAATTGAGCTCATCGCGCTGATCAGTTCGTTGGTTGTTCTTGGAGTCTCATACCGGTTGCCGATGCTGGCATTGAATCCAAAGATGAAACCTATTTACTACCTAGGGTGGGGGATTGTCGTCCTTTGGTGTGTGATGCTTTTTGTCCATTTGATCCCTGGCTTTAATAATCTGCAAGTTCTCGACAAGGTATCCGCGGGACCACAGAGTGCGCCATTCTCAATGTATCTTAATCTGGACAAGCCACTTGCCTTCTTTGCTCTCCTTCTTGCTTATCCTATGCTGCTTAGCGGTGAGTCAAAAATAAGAATAAAACCTGCGCTGCTGGTGATGATACCCCTGCTTTCACTATTGCCAGTTGCCGTTATGCTTGGTGCTCTAAAACCGGAGTTTAATTTGCCGTCATGGTGGTGGCTGTTTGCTTTGAATAACCTCGTATTAACTTGTGTTGCAGAAGAGGCTTTATTCCGCGGGTTTATCCAGCAGTCATTATCTCGTCGTTTTGATTGGCGATTGGGTTTGGTGGTGGCGAGCATTTTGTTTGGTTTAGCTCATTTTGCAGGCGGTCCACTGTTGATGGTATTTGCTGGACTTGCAGGGATAGGGTACGGTCTTGTTTTCCACTTCACTGGGCGCCTATGGTGTGCTGTGTTAGCCCATTTTGTGTTCAACTTCTGTCACTTGGTTTTCTTTACTTACCCAATCTTAGCTCGATAAGATTTTCCTATAGGCTCTTGCCTCCATGTGCGGGAGCCTTTCTATTCTATCAAACGTAAACAATGTAAATTAAATGCCAATAAGAATGATTATCACCTAAATTAAGCCCTCATTTATTGGTGATGATTGTTTTTTTATGTTGCTCAAAAGCAAAGGCGTCCAAACTTGGGCTCGCCGTCTGCACATTTACGTTTCCATGGCTCTTTTATTGGTGACCTTGTTTTTTGCCTTAACGGGCATCACCTTGAACAGACCAACATTGTTTGAGCGCAGTGAGCCAATCATTCAACAACACACACTCACGATCCCTTCAAAGCAACTTTTTGCAACTGAAGGCAGCTTCCAACCCAATCGTTCGGCTCTATTGAACTTCCTAACTCAAGAAACCCATTTGCGTGGCACTCCGTCGGCTTTGGATGTTTATACCGAAATCGAAGATGGAGAGTTAGTGATTGGCGAGCTTTCTTTGGATTTTAAAGGTCCGGGTTATAACGCTACCGTTTTTGTCGATATGACCACGGGAGAGGCTGAAGTTGAAACAACGAATTACGGCATTGTCGCGCTACTGAATGATCTGCACAAAGGTCGCAATAGTGGCGATGCTTGGAAGTGGTTCATTGATATCACTGCATTATTGATGGTGTTCTTTGTTCTAACCGGAGTGTGTTTGCTACTACCAAAGAAAAAGACTTTAAGAACGTCGATGCAGTGGATGGCTTTTGGCACCTTGCTGTCGCTCGTTATTTATTTTGTTGCTGTGCCATAACAGCCTCTATTCAGAGAATTCCCCTATGTTAAACACAGACCGATTTTTGCGTCGCAACTCATTAAGCAAACTAACACTTATTGCTGCGCTGATGCCTCTTTCGCTTTTTGCTGCCCCCTTGCCTGATCGTGCCAAAGTCGATTTTGAATTCGAGTTGCCAAAAATTGATACATCAATGTACGCCCGCCCTTATGTTGCAGTATGGATTGAAGATGATAAGCGCAAGCCGGTAAAAACCATCCAGTTATGGGTTGGTAAAGATGAATGGCTAAAAGATCTTCGAAGCTGGTGGCGAAAGGTGGGTCGTTATGATCGCGAATTAGTGGACGCCGTGACGTCTGCTACTCGTCCCGCTGGTCAATACCGTTTTATTTGGGATGGCACCAATGATGAAGGTCTGCGACTCGAACAAGGCACTTACACGTTGCATGTTGAAGTGGTACGCGAGCACGGTGGACGGAATTATTTGCGACAAAAGATGCAACTAGCGGACAGCGAAGTTCGTTATCAAATCAAACCAACCCAAGAGACGGGCATGATTACCGTCAACTACCAAGTTAAGTAATAGAGAAGGAATAACGATGAAAACCAAAATGAAAGCGGTGGCACTAGCAAGTGTAATGGCGATGGGGCTAGCAGCTGCAACAACAGCACAAGCGCACCCTCGTTGGGTTTTGCCTTCTCACTTTACAGTATCAAAAGAAGGTGGTGATTGGCTGACGTTTGATGTGACTGCCTCTCACGGTACGTTTGTTTTTGATAAACCAGCGGGCAGCGATCAAGCATTTGTGATCATGCCGGATGGTCGTTCGGAGCGTCCGAACTTTGTTGTTCGTGGTAAACGTCGTTCGATGTTTGATTTCTACTTTGAGGAAGAAGGCACACACAAGGTCGCGATCAACAACCAACCAAGCTACTACACCCAATACAAAGCGGGTCGCCGCGACACAGTTAAGTGGGCTCGAGCAAGTAAAGCTGATCGCGCAAGTGTTATTCCAGAAAAAGCACGTGATGTTGTTACGCAACTGAGCTATACCCGAGCGGAAAGTTACGTGACTGTGGGGATGCCGACAGAAAAAGCGCTGGAAATTGAAGGCAAGCTGCTAGAGATGAAACCGATCACTCACCCATCAGACATCATTGAAGGCGAAGCGGTGACTTTCCAATTCTTCTTTAATGGTGAGCCTCAACAAGGTGTCACAGCCGAAATTACTCGTGAAGGTACCCTTTACCGAAACCACCAAGAACAAATGGATGTCGTGAGTGATAAAGAAGGCAAAATTACGTTTACTCCAGAGGTGGCTGGTCGCTATTTGATGAAAGCCAACTACAAAGGTGAGCTGAAAAACGATCCTCTCGCAGATAAAGCCAGTGTGAATGTTCATCTAACGTTCGAAACGCAATTAAATTAATCAAGTTTAGGCTCAGAGCTCCACTGAGCCATTTTGGATACACCATGAAAAACAGCTCTATTCTTATCGCTTCCGCTCTTTCGGGCGGCTTACTGTCCTTTCAAGCTGCGGCGCACTTTCCATTAATGAGCTGCCATTTAGAACAAGACAAAGTCATCTGTGAAGCAGGTTATTCCGATGGTTCTACCGCAGTGGACTATGACGTTGAAATGTACGATTACGATGACAACTTGATTGCCAAAGTAACCACAGACAAGCGCTCTATTGCTGAGTTCACTCATCCTCAAATGGATTTTTATCTTGTTTTCGACGCAGGGCATGAAAACCCAGTAGAAGTTGATGTGGTTGAGTTGAAAGAGAAATGATCACTCAGAAAATTCGACCGGATAATGGCAGTCGTGAAGGTAAATGGGTGGCATTAACTATCGCCGGCATTCTTGCTGTGTCTGCCGCCTTATTACCCTATCATCAAACCGAAGTTGAGCACGCAAAAGCACTCGAGCATCAAGTGTTGATGACTGACCTTGGGCAAGAAGAATTGGCAATGGTTGCAGAGCTTAAACTTGCCCATGAGGAAATTCGTGATCTCCACATTGATGAGGGTAAGTGGCCTGAAGTCAGTGAACTCGAAACGTTTTGGCTCGCTCCATTTGTTAAAGACCAAAGTTGGCAGCGCAAAGGTTCTCATCAATGGCAGATGTTGGATGCAGGACTTTATCTTGGCTTGAGACAGGACGATGAAGGTTCAGCTTCGATGCTACTTGATTGCCGTCACGAGCATGCTGATATCTGGTTTTCTACGGCTGTTTCTATCGATATCGAGGGTTTAACTCAGCAAAGTCAACGAAAGCTAAGTGGTTGGCAACAAATCGTGTTAACGCCTTCTTCTCCTGCAAGCCCTCATAAGCATTAAGCAATAACCAACATGATAACAACTATGAAGACACGCTCTCTCTTACGTCGAATTCTAACGGCTAGTGCTTTACTGGTCGCTTCCGCTTCAAGTTTTGCCGAAACGCTCAACATTGGTATCACTTTGCAACCTTACTACAGCTATGTAAAAGCGGTGGTCGGTGATAAAGCTGAGAGCATTCCTTTGGTCGATGCAGGGTTCAATCCTCATAACTATTTGCCCCAACCCAATGATCTTAAAAGACTGAATCAGATGGATGTGATTGTCGTCAATGGTATTGGGCATGATGATTTTGCTCTGAAAGTTATTCAAGCTGCGCAGCGCGACGATCTGGTGGTGATTGAGGCAAATAAGGAAGTTCCACTATTGCCTGCTATGGGACAATCCGTTGGTAAAGGCGCAGTGAATCCACATACCTTTGTTGGACTATCCACCACGATTCAAAAGGTTTACACCATTGCCAGTGAGTTGAGCGAACTTGACCCAGAAAACGCAGCTTTTTATCGAAAAAATGCGCGAAAGTACGCAAAAACGTTTCGCCTTTTAAAGCGTGATGCGATGTTGTCTCTAGGGCAGCTAGATACAGCAGGTATGAAGGTCGCAACAACGCACAATGCTTATGGATACATTCTGCAAGAGTTTGGCGTCGATGTAGCCGCGGTAATCGAACCTGCTCATGGCGTAGAGCCAAGCGCTAGTCAGCTACAGGAAACCATCGAGAAGATCCGCCAATCTGGTATTGATGTTCTATTTTACGAGCTGAATATGCCAAATCGTTTTGTTGATACAATCGAAGAAGCGACGGGCGTGAAGCTATATCGCTTTTCTCACATGACGCACGGGGAATACGAAGCCGACAAAGTCGAGGTGGAGATGCGCGACAACGTAGCAACCTTAATAGAGGCGATGAAGTTTGTTGCAAGCAAGCATGAGCAGGAGAAAGCCTAATGCGAGGTCCTTCGATTTCTCTTGATAAAGTCTGCTTGCAGTACGGGGACAACCTTATTCTGCAAGACATTCAGACTTGCTTTGAAGCGGGTCAATGCCATGTGATTATGGGACCAAACGGCGGTGGCAAAACGTCATTATTACGTTCGCTTTTAGGACTTACGCCATTTTCGGGTGACATCTCGGTGCATTGGGTGGAGGCTGAGCAAGCCGGAAAAATAGGTTACGTACCACAAAAAGCCATGTTTGAAGCCAGCTTACCTTTGACAGTCATGGATTTTGTACTGCTTAACCAAACGCGTGTGCCTCTGTTTTGGCGCCGTAAAACCAAGCAAGCTCAACAGGCGTTAGCTCAATTAGAGCGTGTTGGTATGGCAACAAGAAGTGATCGTCGTATGGGACAACTATCTGGCGGTGAGCAGCAGCGTGTTCTCTTCGCCCAAGCTCTACTCGATAATCCAAGCTTACTTGTTCTAGATGAACCGACAACGGGTATGGATGAGCAAGGGGTACGTTATCTAGAAGGTTTGATTCATGAAGTGGTAGCAGAAGGTAAAACCGTTCTTGCTGTCCATCATGACGTAACAGCGGTGCGCCGTTTGGATGCGCAGGTGCATGTTGTCAATCGTCAAATCGTCGCTTCGGGGCATCACTCTGAAGTATTGAGTCCTGAGCGTATTGAGTCTCTGTTTAAGCACTACACGGCAAAAGTGGAGGCGGCGTAATGGATTGGTTAAGACAATTTGCCCTCAACGGAGTAGAAGCCGGGTGGCTCAGTGACAGCTTCGCTTATGCGTTTATGGTTAACGCAATTGTTGCAGCGCTAATTCTTGGTCCGTTATTGGGCGGTTTGGGCACCTTGGTCATCGCGAAGCGTTTGGCGTTCTTTTCTGAAGCCGTTGGTCACGCAGCGCTGACTGGTATAGCGATCGGTGTGCTACTTGGTGAACCACCGGAAAATCCATTTATCGGGTTATTCAGCTTCTGCATGATTTTCGCGCTATTGCTGCATTTCGTGCGAAATCGAACCAACGTTCCCTACGATACACTCGTGGGTGTGTTCCTCGCTCTTGCTTTGGCAGTCGGTGCTGCCCTGCTGATGTATGTGGCACGAAAGATCAATATTCATATGTTAGAGAACGTTTTGTTTGGCTCGATCCTGACGGTGACAGACAGAGACATAACGATTCTTGCGGTGAGCTGTTTGATCATTCTATTGTTACTGATTCCGACCTTTAACCGAATCTTACTGACTTGCATTAGCCCTGACATCGCGCGTGTTCGTGGATTCAACACCAGCTTTTATGACTACCTGTTCGTCATGATGATTACGCTCGTGACAATCGCAGCAGTGAAGATTATCGGTGCGGTTTTGGTTGGAGCGTTACTGCTTATTCCGGGGGCAACGGCACGCTTGCTCACTAAGCGAATGGGCAGTTTTGTTTTGCTTTCATCCTTATTGGCTACCGTTGCCTGCTTGGTTGGAACCGTTTTGCCAATGGAACTTGAATTGCCGGTACCGTCTGGCGCCTCAATTATTATTGTCTCTGCTGCGTTTTTCCTAACGGCAACGATCTACCGCATTGTGCGAAAAGCTTAAATCTGGATAACCAATTATGAAGATGAAAAAACAAATCATAACAATGGGCTTGGTTTTGACGAGTACATTTGCACCGTTCTCTTATGGCAAAGATATTATTACCAGCACGCCTGTGACTTACATGTTGTCTGAGCAACTGATGCAAGGCACAGGCATTGAAACCAGTTACTTGCCACCTAAGCGATATGGCGTTGAACGTTTGTTGAACTGGTTTGCAAGTAAAGGTCAACAACAAGCCATTAAAGCCGGGCAGGAGGCGACCGTTGCGATTACGTTGGGTGCTATTTGGCATCAAGACCCAACTTTTGTTTATGCTCGTCAGGGGAACATTCGCTTGATTGAGATTGACGCGTCTCAGGCGATCTCTCCAAGAGCACCGGGCGTTGCGGCACTTACGTTAGACAATGGTGATACATCTAAGTATGCGTGGATGAATCCTACTAACTTAATTCGAATGGCTGCGATCGTGGGTGAGGATCTACAAAAGGTTTATCCTCAATATCAAGCTCAAATAGAAAAGAACCAGCAAGCGTTGATGTTAGAAGTACGTGAGCTGATTAATCAACAACAGGACGTTATCTTTGCGAAAGAGATTGATTCAGTGGTCTTGCTAGGGGAATCATTAGAGGATTTTGCGTCTGGAAACCAACTGTTCGTTGTTGATCGTCAATTCAAGCCTGAACTGGAATGGTCAGAAGCAGAGAAACTGTCTTTAAAAGCTCAGTTTGAAGAAGATAAAACTCTGTGGCTAATTACAGATAAAAGACCCTCAAAACAGCTACAATCGATTATTTCACCAGATCGCATACTGCAAATTGACGTCATTGATCGTTGGGGGAGTAAAGGAATAAAAACTGAGAAACCACTCGCGCGCTGGCAGTTGTAACACGAAAAACACCACAAAAATTATGAAGGGGACTGAAAAGTTCCCTTTTTTTATGTGGTTTTGATCAAATTTTGAGCGATTAATTGGATTGGTTGCATATAATTTATTTGTTTCATTTATGTTTCATTACTACGTTGTATGTGTTCGTTGTGTTGAAAATTTTTGTCTTGCTGTCGTAACGAACCGGTATAAACAACTATATGGATGTTAAAAATGAAAATGAAAACTCTAGCCGTTGCAGTGGCGGCACTAGCATGTGGTTCTCAGGCTTTCGCAGCTGAAGTTTACAATAGCGAAGGCACATCTCTTTCTATCGGCGGTCACGTTTCAGTGGGTGTTGGTGAGTACTTTGAGGAAGATGTTCGCATTCATGACGTATCTCCTCGTATCAATGTGGGCGGCAAACAAGACATTGGTAATGGCGTGACAGTTGATGCCAAGGGTGAATGGTCTATCAAATTACTGGACGGGGGCGCGAGCTCGTTCAACACACGTTTGGGCTACATTGGTGCAACGCATGAACAGTTTGGTCGCGTGGTAGCGGGTACACAATGGTCACCATATTACGATGTAGCTGGTGTTGCGGATTTACCAATCGCGTTTGCCAACGACTTCTTGTATGCAGACCAATATAATTTAGGTTCCGCTCGTGCTGAGCGAATGCTGAGCTACCGTAAAGGTTTTGAGTTCGGTGAAGGCTTTGGATTTAACCTCGGTCTTGGCTGGCAAGGCGAACATGATGAATACGATGCTCGTGGTCAGATTGCAGTTAGCACAAGCCTTGCCGGATTTGGTCTTGGTTACGTATACAGTGGCGGTGACCGTGACATCGGTTCTAAATCAGAATCAGCGACATCTCATGTCTTCTCTGCTAACTACGGTAAGTACGGTTCAGGTCTGTATGCGGCAATCGTATATGGTATGAATGATTATTTCTTTGATTACAAATTCCCAGGCGCAGCAACTTCTGTTCTTTATCAAGAAACGGTACAACTTGAAGGTCTATTAGCCTACGGGGTGAATGATTGGACGTTCAGTGTGAACTACGAAGCGGTAGAAAATGATAAAGACAGCAAGACTCTATACAGTGAAGCAGCGTTACAAGCTGAGTACGCAGTTACGCCTTCATTCTATACCTTTGCTGCTTATGAATTTGACCTCGGAAATGACTACAACGTGGAAGAGAACGACTACTGGACAATCGGTGCTCGTTACTACTTCTAATCAATAGGACAGTTTCTACTGCCTAAACACATTTATTGTGTTGACGCCTATTCGCTGTGAATAGGCGTTTTTCTTCAAATAGACTGAGAGTCAACAAAAATGCCCGCACAATGCGGGCATTTTTTAGTGGATAACCCCTTTTGTAAAAATGGGTGCAACACTTTTTAGGACGCCAGGTTTACTTTGTCTCTAAAAGATCAAGGAAGAAAGCGTACTCCAGTGCGTCTTCTTTTAATCGCTTGAATCGACCTGACGCACCACCGTGACCAGCTTCCATATCCGTTTTGAATAGCAAGACATTGTCATCGGTCTTCATCTCGCGGAGTTTTGCTACCCACTTCATCGGTTCAAAGTATTGAACTTGTGAGTCATGCAAACCCGTCGTCACTAGCATGTTCGGGTAATTCTGAGCCTTCACATTGTCGTACGGCGAGTAGCTCAGCATGTAGTCGTAGTACGTTTTATCATTCGGATTACCCCATTCATCGTATTCGTTGGTCGTTAGAGGAATCGATTCATCCAACATGGTCGTTACGACATCAACAAAGGGAACGTGCGCGCCAATACCACGGTAGAGATCCGGTGCTTGGTTAATGATCGCGCCCATTAATAGACCACCGGCAGAGCCACCAACCGCAAACACTTTGTCTTTTGCGCCGTAACCTTCTTCAACAAGCCCTTTTGTTACGTCAATAAAGTCATTAAAGGTATTTTGCTTAGTGAGCTTTTTGCCATCTTCATACCAAGGGCGTCCAAGCATTTCTGAGCCGCGAATGTGAGCGATAGCGTACACGAATCCGCGGTCAAGTAAGCTGAGGCGGGTTGAACGGAACGTTGGTTCAATTGTTGATCCGTAAGAGCCGTAGCCGTACTGGTAGATTGGATTGGTCCCGTCTTTCTTAAACAGATCCTTGCGATAAACCAATGATACTGGCACTTGCTTTCCATCACGAGCGGTTACCATGATGCGCTCTGATTGATAGTTATCCGCATCGAAATCGCCTAGCACCGGTGTTTGCTTCATGATTTCAGATTCACCTGTATTTAGGTCGAAATCGTAGTAAGTTCCCGGTGTCGTCAGGCTGCTGTAGTAGATGCGAACTTTAGAATTATCGAGTTCATAGTTGCCTGTTAGATAAGCAGCAAACGCGCTGTCGTTAAATTCAAGTGGGAACTCTTTGCCCGTTGATAGCTGGCGGATTTTAACTGTTGATAGACCATTCGCACGTTGCTCGTACACAAGGTGGTCATCAAATAAGTCGAAATCGACAAGTTGAGTATTGTCGTCTGCTGGGACGACATCGACCCATTTAGAACGATCATGCATCTCTTCTGCTTTGACTTTCATTAAACGGAAGTTTACTGCTTGATAGTTTGTGTAGATGTAGTACCAATCACCTAATTTAGCGATGCTGTACTCAATGCCTGTTTCTCGTGGGTAGAAAGCTTCAGCTTTTGCGTTTGGATTGTTGGCGTCAATGACTGATACACCACTCGTTTCGGTGCTTGAGTGCCAAATGTACACTTGCTCGTCATCTTTACTTTTACTCAAGTAAGTGTAGTAAGCACTGTCGGTTTCTTCGTAAATCAGTTCATCGCTCTTTTGCGGAGTGCCTAGTACGTGGCGGTATACTTGATAACCAAGCAGTGTTTGCGGATCTTTCTTGATGTAATAGAAAGCCTTGTTGTCGTTTTGCCATGCGATAGCACTCGACGCACCTTCAATTTCATCTTGTAGATATTCGCCGGTATTAAGATCTTTGATTTTGATGGTATAAACACGACGGCTTAACGTATCTTCACCGTAAGCCAGCAAGTTCTCATTTGGGCTCACATATAAGCCTCCAGTGCTAAAAAACTCGTGCTCTTTCGCCAGTTCATTTACATCTAGGATGACTTGCTTGTCTTTGCCTGCAAAGTCTTTCGCACGCATGTGCACTTCGTATTCGTTATCGCCTGTTACTTCATTTGAATAGAAGTAGTTACCTCGACGTACTGGTACTGAGTTATCGTCTTTCGCAATACGACCTTTGATCTCTTCGAATAATTGCTCTTGTAGTGCTTCAGTATGTTTTAGAACGGTTTCTGCATACTGATTTTCTTGCTCAAGATGTTGCAAAATCTCTGGGTCTTGGCGCTCATCATCGCGCATCCAATAGTAGTTATCGATTCGGGTGTCACCATGAATCGTCATTGCATGTGGCACTTTTTTAGCAACAGGTGCTTGAGTTTGTTGAGCAACGAGTTGAGATTGAGAGTAATGGTTCATGGTTGGTATTCCTTGATTGCTGCATCCGGCGACAAGCGCGACCGATACGGCCAACGTAGTTAAAGTGAAACGCATCTGTGTGTCCTTATTGTGTACCTTACTCTTGTTGTATCGCCATTCTTTTATTTAAGAGTTAAAGCACAGGTTTCTTCCAATGAATGTTGAATGGCAAATCTATAAATGTGTGTAAGCAACTGTTCTTTTTAGCAAAGATTTACAGGGATGTTAAATGTAAATGCTGGTGGATGAGAACTGGAGGGCAAGATGCGTGCAACAAAAAAGGGACACACTTTTCAGCATGTCCCCTTTGGGTGATGAGAGGCAGGTTTTAAATTGCCAATGGCATTTCGTTTGAATGGTCGTGCTTGCGATTAACCCAACGTAGACCAAGCATGGCGATGATCGACATTGCCATCATCAGACAGCCAAGTGGCATTTGGTCTTGCGCTGGGAAGAAGGAAGCCAATAGCGTTGCGATGCCTGCGCCTAGGTTTTGCATACCACCCAAAATGGCACCGCCAGTGCCTGCGTGGTATGGGAACGGTGAAAGTGCGCCGGTAGTTGCCGCTGGGAACAAAATGCCTGCACCCAAGAAGTAAATGGTTGCACCGCCAATCAGAGTCAACGCCGTTGTTAGACCAAACAGACCCGGAATCAATACCACTGCTGAGCCAATTAAGATAGCCACTAGACCAACATTCAAAGCACGGCGCTCAGAACGGCGTTGTGCAATATAGCTCGATAGACCAGCACCGACTAAGTAACCCGGTATCGGCAAGACAAATAGCAAGCTGACCGTGGTTGCTGGCAAGCCAAGTACACCACCCAACAACACACCTGCTGCTGCTTCAAATACTGCAACGCCTGCAAACGTGGCAACCAATACCAATAAGAAGCCTTGGAAGCGTTTGTCTGATAGTACGAACTTGTAGCTCTTCGCAACAGATTCATGTTTGCGGCGCTCTTTAGGCAAGGTTTCCATCATGCTTGTCATCATGGTGATCACAACGGCAATACCGAATAACGCAAGGAATAGGTAGCTAGATCGCCAGCCGAATGCTTCGGTTAGATAACCGCCCAATACTGGCGCGATCAATGGCGAAAAAATCACACACATACTGATCAAGCTGTTTGCGCGGTGCAGTTCAGCGCCCTCAAAGCAGTCACGAGTCAGTGTACGAGACATAGCTCCGCCACAGCCAATACCCAAACCTTGGATGAAGCTGCCTGCTAGAAACCATTCGTACTCATGAGCAAACAGCGCTACCAAAGTTCCAAGAATGTAGATGATCAAACCCGCAATGATGATTGGCTTACGACCAAGGCGATCGGACAGCGTGCCGTATACAAACTGCGATAGACCGTAAGGGATCAGGTAACACGCCATCACAGCTTGAAGTGAAGACGCTGATACCAAGAACTCACCCGCCATATGACCGATAGAAGGCACGTACATCGTTTGAGTCATTTGACCTACGGCAGTCAGAATTGCGATTAAAAAGGTAAGTTTCGCTAATGGAAACGAGGCGGACATTTGCGTATCTCTCCAGAAATTTAAGACGTAAAAAGCCTTAGCGCTCCATATAGGAGAGCCAAATAAACAAAGTAATTAGGGAATCTAGGCGCGAGATATTAGAGCTTGAGTGCGGACTTAGCAATCAAAAAGTGTGAAGTTGAGCAAGATAAAAATCTATGATTTGGATTAGAAAATCTAATCTATTTTTGTTGAGTGATGAAAACGAAAAAGGGAGCCGAAGCTCCCCTTGAAATACTGCGCTCATTTAGAACAACTTTCGTTATTCGCGACCTGAAGCGTAGGCGTAAAGCAACTCAAGTGCGATAGTTGCGCCAGCCAAGGCCGTTACATCGCTGTGGTCGTAAGGAGGTGAGACTTCCACCACGTCCATACCTACGATGTTCATGCCAGCGAAACCACGGATGATCTTCAGAATTTTATCTGAGTTCAGGCCGCCACAAACTGGTGTACCTGTACCCGGTGCAAACGCCGGATCCAGACAGTCGATGTCAAAAGTGACATACACTGGCTTATCCGCAACCGTGCGACGAATCTCTGCCAGTATCTCTTCTACCGACATGTCGTTTGCTTGCATCGCGTTGATGACATTGAAGCCATGATCTTGTTGGTCATATTCAGTACGAATACCAATTTGAACTGAGTTCTTCGCAGAAATCAGACCTTCTTTTGGCGCATGGTAGAACATAGTTCCGTGGTCGTAAGAACTGCCGTTTGCGTAAGTGTCAGTGTGCGCATCGAAGTGAATCAATGCCATTTGACCATGGTGTTTTGCGTAAGCACGTAGGATCGGTAGCGTGATGAAGTGGTCACCACCCAAGCCTAGCATTGTCTTACCGCTCTTTAGAATCTCACTTGTTGCCGCTTCTAGACGGTAAGTGAAATCTTCCGCGTCACCACAATCGAATACAAGGTCACCTGCGTCGATCACTTTCAATTTATCAAATACGTTGAAGTCCCAAGGGAACTTCTTGCCTTCCCAAGCAAGGTTTACTGACGCACGACGGATCGCATCTGGTCCCATACGCGCACCAGGACGACCAGAAGTCGCCATGTCCAGAGGAACCCCTAGCACCACAACGTCTGCGTCTGCCGATACTGGATTTTTGATGTACGGTCGACGTAGAAACGACATAGAGTTGGAGTAAAGCGAATAATCGGTTTTCGTAAACAAATCATTCATATCAGAAGTCCTCTAAATAGGTGTAGCCTGCCAAACCTTGTTCCAGTTCAGCTAGGATTTGTTCTTGTTCATTGGTTTCAACTCGTTCTGAAACCAATTGTTTGTAATTGTCACGAATCGCATCTACGTCGATGTGAACGTAGCGCATCATGTCTTCTACGCTATCACCTTCGTTGATGTAGCTGATCTCGAATTGACCGTCTTCATCAACATTGACTACTGCACTGTGGGTATCACCAAATAGGTTGTGCATGTCACCAAGGATCTCTTGGTATGCGCCTACTAGGAAGAAGCCCATTAGGTACGGTTTGTCGTTGCTCCATGCTGGTACTGGTAGCGTGCTCTCAATGCCTTGACCATCAACATAGTGATCAATCGCGCCATCGGAGTCACAAGTGATGTCCAACATCACCGCACGACGCTCTTCCACATCACCAAGACCAGAAAGCGGTAAAACAGGGAATACCTGATCAATACCCCATGCGTCTGGTAGGGATTGGAAAAGAGAGAAGTTCACGAAGAACTTGTCCGCAAGACGTTCGCTCAACTCATCCAAAATAGGACGGTGGAAACGGTTCTTGGTACTCATTTGACGACTTAGCTCGAAGTAAATACGCAGAGACAGTTGTTCTGCCCACGCACGTTGCTCAAGGTTCAGTACGCCAGTAGCGAATTGCGAGTGAACCTCGGCCAAATCGCTTTGGGTATCATTGTAAATTTCAATTAATGCACGTGCATCGGTACCATCCTGCAGGTTTTCCCAACTACGCCACATGTTTTGTAGCAAGATTGGTGCATCTTCTGCAGGTTCGAATACTTCTTCCGGCTGGTATGTTTCAGTACCAATGACGTTAGAAATCAACACAGCGTGATGAGCGGTTAGAGAACGACCCGATTCAGAGATGATCACTGGCATTGGTTGGTCGTAGTGCTGACAGACATCACCGACCGTATTCACGATGTTACGCGCGTATTCTGCAAGACCGTAGTTCATCGAGTTCGAAGATTGGCTGCGTGTGCCGTCGTAGTCTACTGCTAAACCGCCGCCAACATCGAAGTAATCAATGTTTGCACCCATGGCACGTAATTCACAGTAGAAACGTGCGGATTCATTCACACCATTGCGTACGTCACGGATGTTTGCCATCTGTGAGCCAAGGTGAAAGTGAACCAATTGCATGGTATCCAGCTTGTCTTCGTGTTTTAGACGATCAATCACGCTCAATACTTGTGATGCCGATAGACCGAACTTCGATTTCTCACCGCCGCTTGCTTGCCACTTACCTGCACCTTGAGATGCAAGGCGGATACGCAAGCCAAGACGTGGAGTTACACCCAAGCTTTTCGCTTCTTCAAGCACTAGATCAAGCTCAGATAGCTTCTCTAGTACGATAAATACTTTGTGACCTAGCTTTTCACCGATCAGTGCTAGACGCACATATTCACGGTCTTTGTAGCCATTACACACGATCACGGAGCTGCCTTGTTGAGCCAATGCCAGTACCGCCAATAGTTCTGGCTTGCTGCCTGCCTCTAGACCCAGCTGTTTATTTTCTAGCTGCGCTTGGCTCGCTAAGATTTCATCAACCACTTCACGCTGTTGGTTTACTTTAATTGGGTATACCAACAGGTATTTGTTTGGATATTGGTATTCTTCAATTGCTTGGTTGAAAGCTTGGCAAATGCCATGCACGCGTTGGTGCACGATTTGCGGGAAGCGCACTAGCACAGGCAGGTTCAACTGCTTAGCTTCTAGCTCTTTTACAATCGCACTGAAAGGGATTTGGTGTGCACGGTCACTACGAGGAGATACGTAAACCTCGCCTTGGTCATCAATTCCGTAGAAGCCTTGGCTCCAGTAGTGAACGTTGTAGTCCGCGCGGATGCGGTCTAATTTAGTTGCTTTTTCCAACTCGATTCTCACAAAAATGTATTTAAACCCTCGCTGAAATAGGAGGAGGAAATACAAAAAAGCAAATCATGAGGCGCTAACCTCATACCCTGACACGAACTCCGTGTGCGCGCATTAACGGATAAAACCCAATCAGAGTCTAATGATTAAAATTTGTTCTTTCGATTAACAACTGTTGTCGAGTCGCGGTGTAAACATTTATTTAACAGAGTGTCCATTCTGCTGTTATAGTTGGTCTGACCAGTAAGGATTTGGTCGCAGAAAAACAAGAATAAAGACCCAACAAAACAAGGATATGTTTTGCAGCTGCATAGAATTCAGGGATACATCCAAACCATGTATCTCGCCGAGTATCCAGATAAGTTAATGTTGCTTGATGGCGCCAGTCGAGCCGATATTCCACACCTCAAAGATTTTATTGAGCATCAGCTTAATCGTTCGTTCACCGACTTAAAAATGGTGGTGGTCACGCATATGCATCCTGACCATGCGGGGGCTGCGCACAAGTTGCGAGAGCTTACGGGGTGCCAGATCTTAGCTGCGAAACGAGACACTCATTGGTATGGCGGCTTTGATGGTTGGTTGATGCATTTGACCGATTTGATTTTGGCGCGTTGGATGGCGAATCGAATGCGTAAACCAAAGCGGAATCTATGGTATTCGCGAAAACTAAGACCAGATATTGAGCTGGTGGATGGTGACGCCGTGCCTGGATTTTCTGATTGGCAAGTATTGGAAACCCCCGGACATACTGATAGAGACTTATCGGTTTTTCATGCTGAGCAGGATGTGCTTTATGTCGCGGATTTAATGGTGCAGGTAAAAAGCCATTTGATTGCGCCGTTTCCTATTTTTCATCCCAACCAATATCGCCGGTCGTTAAAGCGAGTTTTTGAGATGAATCCGAGTTGTTTATTGGCCGCACATGGTGGTGAAGTTGAGTTTGATGAAGATGCTTATCAACACATCATCAATACCGCGCCGGTTAGACCCATTACGCATTGGCGAGTGACGAAGATAAAACTTAAAGGGTTAATGCGCTCTGTACTGAGAAGTAAGAATATGAAAGAGGAGAATGGCGAAAAGGACAGCTAGAAAAGTACAGAAGAGCCAGATGAGCGACCACGGAGTTCGCTCATCTGAAGCTACGGGGATTATGGAGCCAATAAGTGAGATTGGCTCGGGTCTACCAGAACTTTGTCTGCCATACCCTGACGACCTAGCAACATCATGTAGGTCATCTTTTCACGGTTAGTCAGCGTGATGTCGATAGGCCACTCTTGGTCGCCCATACGTAGCATCGTTGTGATCACGCAGCGGTGTTCGAACGTTCCGTTTGATGATTTCACCTTGCGGTTCGCCTTCAGTGGAGCTTTACAGCGAACCACTTGTTCTAAGTGGTAAACATCTGGGTGTAGATCGAATTCTACGTATGACTGACCGTCTTGCTCAGTGCACTCTAGATTATCTACGTGCAGAGAAGAAGTCTGTGCGCCTGTATCAATACGCGCTTCAAGGTGAGTAATCCCTAACTCAGGTAAGCAAATTGCTTCGGCGTTCCCAATGATCATTTTCTGATTCATAGTGTCATCCTAGCGATGAGTGATAAAGAGAGCCTAGTCTATAGGCTCCCACTCAAACAATTATCAGCCTTTACCGCGAGTACGGTTAGCGTTTGGTTTTGCGTTCTTCTCGATGAAGTCGAAGATCATACCTGCAACGTCTTTATCTGTTGCAGTTTCGATACCTTCAAGACCTGGAGAAGAGTTCACTTCCATCACAACAGGACCGTTTTTCGATTGAAGAATATCAACACCACATAGGTTTAGACCCATGACTTTCGCTGCGTTGATTGCGGTTGCACGCTCTTCTTTGGTTAGTTTCACTAGCTGAGCAGAACCTCCGCGGTGAAGGTTAGAGCGGAACTCACCTTCTTTTGCTTGACGTTTCATTGCTGCGATAACTTTGTTACCTACAACGAAGCAGCGGATATCCGCACCATTTGCTTCTTCAATGAACTCTTGCACCATGATGTTCGCTTTTAGACCCATGAATGCTTCGATAACGCTTTCTGCCGCTTTCGTTGTTTCAGCAAGTACAACACCGATACCTTGAGTGCCTTCAAGTAGCTTGATGACCAATGGTGCGCCGCCAACGTTTTTGATCACGTCTTGAATGTTATCAGGGTGGTGAGCAAAACCAGTACGAGGCAGACCAATACCTTTGCGTGATAGCAACTGCATAGAGCGTAGCTTGTCACGAGAGCGGCTGATTGCTACTGACTCGTTCACACAGAATGTGCCCATCATTTCAAACTGACGTACAACCGCAGTTCCGTAGAAAGTGATAGATGCACCAATGCGAGGAATGACCGCGTCATACTTTGGCAATTCTTCACCCATGTAACGAATCTTAGGGTTGTTACTCGTAATATCCATATAACAGTGCAGAGTATCGATCACATCAACTTGATGTCCGCGCTCTTCACCCGCCTGCTTTAGGCGCATGGTTGAATATAGATTCTCATTACGAGAAAGAATAGCAATACGCATGGCAATTCCTTAGTAAGTCAGTACCAAATTAAAAATATAAATATAGAGTATAGTGAGTGGGTTTAATTGATGTGACAGAATCCACTCGCTTCAACGATTTAGAATTGTGGTTGGACAACCACGTCGTCAGAGGTGCGCACCTTAGGGCGTTTTCTCATGAGATGAAAACGAAAAAATATCGTCGATACGACAAAAATAATTTATCGAACTCTCGCGCCTTGCTGTGTGCGACTGTCAAGGGCGAGAAAAAGAAAATTGAGTCAAAAATTCATCATTTTTCGATGTGAGAAAACTAAAAAAAGCGGCTATTTGACCGCTTTACTTTAGTTGTTTTTATAGTGACTTAAGAAGAGTTCAGCCGTTTGGGTGGCTAGCGCTCTGGACTCTTCCTCTGTTAAAGAAGCACGCATCCCCATTAACTGTGGCCAGAATGCACTGCCTTTAAGTAAGTTATGTAGCTGAATGCTTGCCACATCCACATCTTCGATCTTAAGCGCACCGTTTTGGGCATGTTCGGTGAGCCAACGATGTAACGCGGTTTCTTGTTTTGACATGCGTTCAGCTTGTTCTTTGAGATCTTCCGGCTTAAACAAAAAGTGTCCAAACGCGACTTTTGCTAATTCAATGTAGTTAGGTTCCGTTACGACGACGATCTCACTGTAGAGCAATTCAATCAATTGCTGTTTCAGCGGCAGTGTGGGTAAACGTTCAATATCGCTGTCCATCATTGATGAGCGCCAAAGCTCCGTCAGCAACTCGGTCACGATCGCCTCTTTAGAAGGGAAGTGATTATAGACGGTTCGCTTTGATACTTGAGCGATTGAAGACAGCTTATCCATGCTGGTGTTTTGCACCCCAAATTCTTGAAACGCTTGTTTTGCCGCGCAGAGAATCGCTTCTCTTTTGGTCTCGCTACGACTTTTTCTTTTTACATTCATAAACTTGTTAAGTTAGGAAGATCATTTCTGGATCTATTTTACACTAAGTAGTTTACTTTTGATAATTTGAATGTAAACTGCACCGTGTAGTTTACTTTTGTTCGGGTTTACTTTTTATGAAAAAAACTTTGCTAGCCACAGTAGGAGCGTTCGCGATGGGTACATCAATGATTTCTTGTTCTAATGTTGATACTGAAAAAGCGCCAACATACCCGGACAAATTTGCAAACACCGAGTTGGAATACAAAAGCAGTTTGGGCGATATGTTCGGTATCATGAAAGCTTATTTCACAACTGAGCGTGCGAATCCAACCCCAACAATTGAAATTCCAGTGCATGCGATGACTGCGACACAACTACTAGAAGAACAAGATGACGTCATATACCGTCTTGGTCATTCGAGCGTGTTGATGAAGCTTGATGGTAAGTTGGTGATGACCGATCCTGTCTTTAGTGACCGAGCATCTCCTGTCCAATGGGCAGGACCAAAGCGTTTCCACCAAACACCAATCACTTTGCAAGATTTGCCAAGTATCGATGTCGTGGTGATCAGCCATGACCATTACGACCATCTAGATAAAGCCTCGATTAAAGAGCTTGGTGACAAGGTTGGAACCTTCTTGGTGCCTTTGAAAGTGGGGCAATTACTGGTGAATTGGGGCGTGCCTAAGGAAAGAGTGGTCGAGCTAGATTGGTGGGAGTCACATTCTGTCGACGGTATTGAATATACACTGACTCCGACTCAGCACTTCTCTGGTCGAGGTTTGACAGACCGCGATACGACGCTGTGGGGCAGTTGGGTTATCAACGCACAGCAAAATAAAGTGTTCTTTAGCGGTGATTCAGGTTACTTCAATGGCTTTAAAGAGATTGGTGAAAGGTACGGTCCATTCGATTTCACAATGATTGAAACGGGCGCATACAATGACCTTTGGTCAGATATTCACATGTTCCCGGAGCAGAGTGTCCAGGCACACATTGATGTGCAGGGTAAAGTGATGATGCCAATTCATAACAGTACATTTGATTTGTCAATGCACGATTGGAATGAACCAATGCAACGTGCGTTAGACATCAGTGAAGAACGTGGTGTGACTTTAGTTAGCCCTGAGATTGGGCAACGTTTGGCGCTTGCTGAGCCTCAGCCAGTTAAGGCGTGGTGGCAATAATTGCCGAGCTAAACAGCCAAACAGTTGAATAGTTAAGCCACTTATTAGTAGTTACTTGGTAGTAGTTACGTGGTCAGGGATAAGGATAAAGCTATGATGAAAGCAAAGTGGTCGTTGCTACTTACATTAAGTATTCTGCCTACCTTTGCATTAGCAGAGGTAGAGGAAGATATCTCGACGTTGATAAAACGAGTTGAGCAATCCTCTTGCACCTTTATCCGTAACGGCAAGGCGTATACCAATCGCGAGGCGGCAGAACACATGCGCAACAAATGGGATTATGCCAAAGATGACGTTGATTCTGTGGATGTGTTTATAAAAGAGGTGGCGTCAAAGAGTTGGTTATCTGGCAAGCCATATTGGGTGGATTGCCAAGATAAGCGTATTACTAGTGAAGAATGGCTGACATCATTGATGAACAGCAGTACCGATCACATTCAATAAGACCTGCTTGATGGTTTGGTAGCGCAGTGGCAATGTGCGGCTGCGTTTTCTAACCAAAAATAAATCTTCATATACCGGTTGCTTTAATTCGGCGACATATAACTCTTCTCTTAATGCAAAGCTCTCCACCGCACTGCGCGGTAAAACGGTAAAGCCGAGTCCTTTACTCACTGGCAGTAAGATCTGGCTTAACTGGTTGACGTACCCGGATAACGGCATGTCGCTGACTTTGATCTCTTTTAGTAAGGGTTCGGCACATTGATCGAAAAATAGCGTCATGTAATGTTCAGCATCTGGGTGACCAATCACACCACAGCTTTTCAGTAACTCCGGTGTGAGCGTTTTTCCTCGGTAGGATTTAGGTAAGATCAAACATAAAGTCTCTCGACCAATTTGTTCGCTTTGGAACACGCTTTTATTTGGTGAGTAGGTTACGATGCCCATATCAATTCGACCCTCAGCAACGCCATTAAGAATAGATTGGTTGGGCGCAGCTTCTAGGTGAATCGATAAGCCTGTATGTTGTTTCTGTTTTTCAAGGAGCGGATCAAACAGCATCAAGGCAAGCGCACCAGAGCATGCGAGTTTGCAGTATCCAGCATGTGGATCATCAAAGCTCAAATCTTCTAGTAGGCTTTTTTCTTTTTCTTCAAGTTCTAGCGCGTAGGCATACACCATGCGCCCTTGCTCCGTAAGTTCAAAGCTTTTGTTCTCGCGCTTAATCAATGGATGCTGACAAGCTTGCTCCAGCTTTTTAATGTGCTGGCTGACACCGGGTTGAGTCATATAAAGCTTTTCTGCCGTCTGCGTAAAGTGACCGACTTCAACTAGTGTTTTGAATGTGTGTAACCAAACTGGATTCAGCATAGGGCGTCGTTTGCTCGATGTTTATTAAAGAAAGCGTCTATCAGAGAATGAATCTGCTAAAGAAATTGCTGAAATAATAGCATGATGCAAGACCGAACGTAGAGAGGAGCATAAATGACGGGCAAAATAAAACCCCGCCTGGTTTCCCAGACGGGGCTTATTCTTTTTCGCAGCAATCCGGCTACTAATAGGTGCTCCCTGCATCTATCCTTGATTGTGGCTAATTCCTTTAACCGAGTTCCTTGTTCATCGCCTTCCTAGCGGTGTCCATTCTTGCCTATCATCCTGACGGGCGAACTCTATCCTAGAGCTTAACTACATCCTTGCTGATAACTCATCCTAAGCTACCAAATCTTCATCCTGAAGATACCCAATCCTTTAGGCTTTTTTCCTGTTCCCGCCAACATCCTGTCGACATGTTTAGTATTGTTGTTTTGCTGATTACTCTCAATCAGCTAGGTAAAAAAACTTTGGCAGCGAATATTGCTTAAAAAAGGATAATTAATAATTTTCAATTAGTTAGGTTTATTGGTTGATTTGTTCTTAGTCAAAAATGGTCTTTTTACTTACATCGCTTGTGAGAGATCTCGCACAAGGTGTCGAGCGAATGTACGAATCGGTGTCTTTTTCGTCTTGTTTAAGAGTTTGCTCAAGATCACAACTCGAGTTGTAGCCATAAGATTTAGCGACAGTGTCGGATGAAATTCCCATCTCTTTTACTGCAAATATTGCCCATTCATCACGAGTTTTCTGCATGATCCGACGCAGCTTAGTTTTGAAGTTACTCATAACAGCTCCTTGGTTTGCCTTCTTTTCAACGCAAGGATAAGGAGCGTGATGGAGCTAAGTTGATAGTATACCGCTCAATATCAATACTATTGAGGCGTAGTAAAGAATGTGTCGGTAATACTGATATTATTTGCGCGTATAACAATACTATCTTGTGGAGTGACAAATGGCGCACATCGAAAAAGTACCGCAGAGACCTGGCTTTTCTTGGCGCTATCGTCGTATTGATGAGCCTAAAAAGGAGTATGACTTCCATTTTCATGATGATGTGTACGAGTTGGTCATTCATCGACACTTTTCTGGAACTCTGCACATTGGTCATCACGAGTTGGAGGTGACCCACAATCAAATGTTATTGATTGCGCCGGGTGTTCCTCATTCTATTCATTCCACGTTGACAGAAAATAACTGTGAAACCCATGTAATTTGGTTTAAGCGTGAGTGGATTGCCAATCTGATGTTTTATTGCACGGAACTGCGCAAACTCGATCCGTTGCTCAAGGCAGCAAATAAAGGAGTAGTGTTCTCTGAGCGAACTGCTCAACAAGTTGTAGAGCTTCTTCATGAGTTGATGAAAGTACCTGCGATGGAGCAACTAGCTCGCTTTATTCATGTACTTTCGTTACTTGCGCATGATGAAGCAGCCAAAACACTGATGACGCATTCTTATCTCTCGATGAGTGAACATGAGCAACAAGAAAGAGAGCGTGTTGCTAAGGTGAGCGCGTATCTAGAACAACACTTCGCTCGCAAGATAACACTTGCCGATCTCGCTAATGATTTATCGTTGAGTGAAAGTGCGGTGACTCGTCTGTTTAAAAAGCACTTTAAAGAACCCTTTAGCCAACGCTTGATGAAACTGCGTATTAACCATGCCGCCGACTTGCTGCAATCAACTGAGTTGCCCATTGGCATTGTGTTTGAGCGAGTAGGGTATCGCAATCAAGCTTTGTTTAATCGCCATTTTAAAACCTACAAGGGGCTGACTCCGCGAGACTACCGACAACATTACCAGCAGCGAATCCAACCTTAGCTTGATCACATGCGTGGTATCGTTATGCGCAACTGGTATATTAATTGCTAGGCTATTCGAGAATCATTATTAAGATTCAATGACAGATGGAATAGGGAACTTGATTGCCATTAATCTGTCATATTCAGTGGATAGGTTAACCCTTGCCATACGATAAAACACAGTCGAACTGTTCAAAAATTGACTGCAACATGGCGTGTTTTGTCATTATGTTGTGAAATTAATCACGGTTAATTTATTCGTTCCCCGATAGATTGGAGGGGAAAACAACCTTAGACAATAAGCTCATGATGAGCGCTACCTATATAGATGAGGGAGATTGCTATGAAAAAGATGAGAAAAGCACAGTTGCATCGTGTACGTATCCAATACTGGAAAGACACAAAAACTGACGCTAGCAAAAAAGCATAGTTAACCACACTCGTGACACTGAGCTGGCAATGGACGGATAACCTTCCATAAAATGCCAGCTCTAAAATTATCTAAAACTACCATTATTTCTCGCTCACCACATTTTCCAGATATCTACGTATCCCCAAATACCAAGATACCCCCAAAGATTAACGGTTCCCAGATTCCAAGCCATCAAAGCGGTTCGCGCTTCCGGTTCTCAGTACTTCAGAAATTCACGGCTTCTAAACGCAAAAAAGCCAGTCCGAGGACTAGCTTTCTCATTACTTGCTCAACTCTGTTTATTACAGAGTGACCCTGCAATTACAGGTAGTTTGCGTCAACCAATTCGCCTGCTTTCGCGCTGCTTACTTCTGGGCGAGCTTCTAGCCAAGCGACAACTTGTGCTTTTTGCTCTTCTGTCGCGCTGCCGTAACGCTCAGTTGAACATAGGAAACCTTCAAACAGTTCTAGACCGCCGCCGCCGAAGCATAGATCTAGACCATCAATGTAGTCGATAAACTCATCTACGAATGCATCGTAACGGTCGAAGTCGTTGATGTCTGTTTCACAGCTGATTTCAAAACCTAGGATTGCGAATTCACCTAGGAATAGCTTTTTACGCAGACGACGATTTTTGTTATCGATTTTATCTAGTTTCATGATTATCTCTCGTGGATGATTTGAGTACACCTTATACCCCCAAATCTGGCTTAGCCCAAGCAAAATCGGGAGTACATAGAATAGATGTGTGTTTTGTAACATTTTCTAAACACAAAGTTCATAAAGATAGACTAGTTCTGTCACTTTTCTCTTCCAAACTTCCTCTCGCTCAATGACAACGCTCTGAATCCTGCATCTTGAAGTCACTTGGGTATACAAACCTATAATTCAACCTAACACTGGGAAAGCAACACCATGAGTAAGGAAACCTTCGACGCGACGCGTTACAACCAGAGTAATAACAAGCCTTTTGAAGAAGTACTGGAAGCGAGCCTATCTCGACGCAGTATCCTGAAAGGTGGTTTGGGGGTCGTTGCAATGACCGCTTTTGGTGCATTTGGTCTCTCTGGGTGCAACTCCTCTAGCTCGGGCACTTCGGCGGGGAATGGCTCTGGCGTTTCAAGTGCAGTCCTCAATTTTGATTCGATTCCTGGCTCACTGACAGATGCTGTTTCGATTCCGCAAGGTTACGTCGCACAAGTGTTGGTGCCTTGGGGGACGCCTTTAAATGCACAAGGTAATGCTTGGAAAGACGATGGCAGCAACACGAGTGCCGATCAGCTTAATGCGCTTGGTATGCACCATGACGGCATGCATTTCTTCTCACTAAACGACAGTGACACCGATGGATTACTGTGTATTAACCATGAATACATTGATACCTCAGCATTGCACCCAAGTGGTCCTACTGTTGTGGGTGGTGTGCGCACTATCGTCGATGAAGTACGTAAAGAAATTAACGCCCACGGTGTCTCTGTGGTTCGCGTTCAACTTGAAGACAACATGTGGAAACTGGTTGATACCGATCCACTAAACCGCCGTTATACTGGTGCGACAGTGATGGATCTCTCGGGACCAGTGGCAAATACAGACCTGACTGTTACTCGCTTTTCGCAAGATGGTAGCCAAGCACGTGGCACATTAAACAACTGCGGTAATGGTTTTACGCCTTGGGGCACTTACCTTACGTGTGAAGAAAACTGGCCGGGCTATTTCGTTAATGCTGGTGTTCGTACTGAAGAACAAGATCGTATTGGTGTTGATGATGAGCGAACTCGTTATCTTTGGGAAACGTTGGCTGGTAATGCTGAAGAGCGTTTGGATGAGTTTACACGATTTAACGTTGAACCAACCGGAGCAAGCGCATTGGACGATTACCGTAACGAAGCGAATGGTCATGGTTACATTGTTGAAATCGACCCATACACGCAAAACTCGCGTGCGAAGAAGCGTACTGCACTAGGTCGTTTCCGCCATGAAGGCTGTACGTTCGGTAAACTTGAAGAAGGCAAACCTGTGGTGTTTTACTCAGGTCATGATTCTCGCTTCGAGTACTTATATAAATTTGAGTCGGCGGCAGCATGGGACCCAGCAGATGCAAATCCGACAAACCGTTTGGTCACTGGCGATAAGTACATGGATGAAGGCACACTATATGTGGCGCGCTTTAATGAAGACAGTTCTGGTACTTGGTTACCACTGACACTAGACAGCGCGACAGTCTCTGGTGGCACATTGGCAGACAACTTTAACTCGTTGGCTGAAATTATTCTTAACACAGCAGGTGCGGCGGATCTTGTCGGTGCGACGCCAATGGACCGCCCTGAGTGGTGTACTGTTGACCCATTCACAGGCTCGGTTTATCTAACGCTGACGAATAACACCAAACGTACGGATGAGACCAACCCTGCGAACCCACGTTTGAACAACAAGTTTGGTCACGTAATTCGTTGGGATGAAGGGGAAGCGGCGACAGACTTTACTTGGGATATCTTCGTGTTTGGAGCTCCTGCTAACGGCGATGCAGACACTAACCGTTCCAGCCTGACAGAACTGAATCAATTTGCGAGCCCAGATGGATTGGCGTTTGATCCTCGTGGCATCCTGTGGATTCAAACGGATAACGGCGCAGATGAAGTGACGTCTTACACCAATGACCAAATGCTTGCTGTCGTGCCTTCAAAACTGACGGATGAAAACGGTACGCAAGAGGTGATTGGTGCAGAAAACCAAGCTGAGCTGAAGCGTTTCTTTGTTGGCCCTAACGGCTGTGAAGTGACGGGCTTTACCATTAGCCCAGATTACAAGTCCTTGTTCGTGAACATTCAGCATCCGGGTAACTGGCCTTACAGCGACAATGCTGCGGAAGAAACACCTGCGGGTATGAAACTGCGCCCACGTGCCGCAACGGTGGTTATTCGCCGTGAAGACGGTGGTGAAATTGGCGTTTAGTCATGTGACTGAATTGAAATCGGGAATAAGAAAAGCCCTGCGTTTGCAGGGCTTTGCTGTTTTATATCTAAATAAACATGCACTTTGTATCTAGGCTTGTATCTAGATAATAAGCTTAGTTTTTCAGTGAGCCGCCCGCAGTGCGAATCACATCTTGATACCAGAAGAAGCTCTTCTTACGTTTACGTTCTAATGTACCTTGACCATCGTTGTGGCGATCAACGTAGATGTAACCGTAACGTTTGCTCATTTCAGCGGTTGAGTTTGCGACCAAATCGATGGGTCCCCAGCTAGTGAAGCCCATCAGCTCAACGCCATCCAGAATTGCTTCGTGTGCTTGTACAAGGTGATCGTTCAAGTAAGCGATGCGGTAATCATCTTGAATCTCACCGTTTTCATCGATTTCATCACGTGCACCTAATCCGTTTTCTACGACGAACAGTGGCTTTTGGTAGCGATCGTGAAGGAAGTTCAGCAGAACGCGCAGGCCTTTTGGATCGATCAACCAACCCCATTGGCTCTTTTCAAGATATGGGTTTGGTACGCTATCGACGATGTTACCCACTTCTTTCTGTTTTGGATCCGCACTTGCACAGCCACTTGCGTAGTAGCTGAATGAGATGAAATCGACACTTGCTGATGCGATCTCTTCTAAGTCGCCTGCTTCCATTTGAATTTCAATGCCATTTTCACGGAAGTAACGCTTCATGTAGCCAGGGTATTGGCCACGTGTTTGTACATCACCGAAGAACAACCACTTGTTGTTTTCATGCATTGCAGCAAGCACGTCATCAGGGTTACAAGTGTACGGGTAGTTGATTGCGCCAAGTAGCATGTTACCAATCTTGCCGTTTGGTACGATGTGCTGACACAGTTTTACCGCTTTTGCGTTTGCGACTAGTTGGTGGTGAATCGCTTGGTAAATCTCTTGTTCACTAGCGTCTTCTTGCAAACCAACACCAGTAAATGGTGCGTGCAGTGACATGTTGATTTCGTTGAACGTTAACCACAGCTTCACTTTGTCTTTGTAGCGTTCCAGCACGGTGCTAGCATAACGTTCGAAGAATTCGATGACGCGGCGATCACCCCAACCGCCGTAATTTTCAACCAGTGCGTAAGGCATTTCGTAGTGAGATAAGGTCACGAAAGGTTGGATGTCGTGCTTCGCCAGTTCGTCAAAAATTTTATCATAGAACGCTAAACCTTCTTCGTTAGGTTCTAGCTCGTCACCGTTCGGGAAGATGCGGCTCCATGCCAAAGACAGACGCAGACAGTTAAAGCCCATCTCTTTAAATAGCGCAATGTCTTCTGGGTAGCGGTTGTAGAAGTCGATCGCCACGTCTTTGATACCCTGCGTACGTTCTTCACGGGTTTGATGCGGACTCAAAATACCGTTTGGCAACATGTCTGATGTCGATAACCCTTTACCCCCAAGGTTGTATGACCCTTCTACTTGGTTTGCAGCAATAGCACCGCCCCAAAGAAAATGTTCAGGAAACTTAATCATGTTTCTCACTCTTTATCGTTTTGAAGTGTATGTTTTCTGTGTTCGAGAATAGTGTAGGTCAAGGAGGGATTCTTGTATCGAGATCGTGTTTTTCTCAAACGACGGGGATGCTTAGTTCTAACGGTGGTTTTGTAATCGATCCAAAATCACGCTGACTTGAACAATAAAGTGAAAATCAGCCCATTTTGTTCATTTTTATTCACGATAATTTGCCCGTTCATATCGCGCATATTATTAGCGGTGATCGCTAATCCCAGTCCTAATCCCTTACCAATTTTCTTTGAGGTTTGGAATGGTTCGAACATGGATTCAAGCATTTTATCCGAGACGCCGCAGCCATTATCACTTACCGTGAGCTCTACTTGATTGTCGGTTGGAGTGACGATCAAACTCAGCTGTGGATTGGCGGTTTGGTCCATTGCATCCAATGCATTCGACACAAGGTTGCCAAGGACCTGCAGAAGCCGTTGTTCTTCACCCATGATGTTAGGTAAGTCATGAGGAACGCGCACACGTACGTCCACGTTCTCTAATTGGGATTGGTACACCCGCAAAGTATCTTCGAGTGCAGAGGTGAGAGAAATTGCCTGTAAGCTTTCTGGTTTGTTGTAGGCGAACGTCTTTAGCTGACTGGTCATGCTTGCCATGCGATCAATCAGCTTCTGTACCAAAACATTGTTGGCTTTCATCATCTCCGTTTCGCCACGTTCTGCCAACAGTTCGTTTGTGGTGAGCAGGGTACGCAAGCCTGTCAGTGGCTGATTGAGTTCATGAGTGATCGCGCTCGACATGCGACCCAAAGCGGCCATTTTGCTCGATTCAATCAACTGGCTTTGCGCTTCTTTTAGCGCTTGAGTACGCTCTTCTACCCGCTGCGCCAGCTCTTGGTTTACTCGTTGCAGCGATTGCTCAGCTTTTTTCCGCTTAGTGATGTCGATGATTGTTGCAAGGAAATACTGCTCACCATGCCAAGGGAAACTGGTCAGCGAGAACAGTACAGGGAAGACGCTACCGTCACTGCGTCTGGCAATGGTTTCAACCGTGCTGATCTCTGCGAGCTCTTTATGTTTAGGCAAGTCCTTTAGTAACTTAAGTGTGGTGGAATTGGGATTACCTGCGTCGAATAATTCCCAAGCAAAAGCGTGTCGATTGACGCTTTCTGGCAAACAGAACAAGCGCTTTGCCATTGGGTTGAGATCGAACAGTTGTCCTTGTTCATCAATCAATAGCAAACCTACGTGGGTCTTATTGATCATCTGTTTCAAGCGGCGTTGGGACTCTTCCAATAGGGCTTGAATTCGCTGTTGGTTGATGTGCTTTTGGCGACGTTGTAGACCAATGATGACGAGTAATACAACCAATAAGAGCAGCGCCGCTACGCTCCAACCAATCACGTTTATGGTTTGTTGAATCGGCTTAGAAGGGGTGAGGTAGCTGACGTACCAATTCAAATCATCCAATTTAACGGTATGCGCAAAGTAGCGTTGTTGGTTGAGCGTCCACACACTGATATTGGTGTTGTCGTATAAGCGTTGCGTTTCTAACTGAACGGTGTTGCTCGGTTCGTTAAACCAGTCAGCGTTATAAAGCGAGCTACTCGATAGGAAAAAGCGTTGTTGGCGATTTTGCAACGTAATGATGTCTTGGCTAGTAATGGTCTGTTCGGTCAACAGGCTGAGGTTGATTTGCACCACCACAATGCCTGCGATATCCAGACCGTCGTAGATAGGGGCTGCAAGATAATACAACGGGCTCGAACCTTTGGTTTTGTTCACCAAGGAAACACCGCCGCCTTGATTGTGAATTTGTTCCACAATGGCTTTCCGGTCAGACAGGCTAAAGCGCTCTTCGATCAAACTCGATACCAATACTTCGCCAGAGTTAGACAGGATTAACCACCCTTCTGTATTGGCAGCTTTATCGAGTTGAGTCAGCTGGGTTTGCAACGGTTCGTAATAAGTTCGGTTTCCTTTCACAAACGCGATGGTTTCTGGATTGTTGGTAACAAGGTAAGGCAGATGGTAGAAGCGTTTAAGTGCACGGCGAACTTCACCAATATAGTCGAGCAGCTTTTGTTGAGCTTCGGTTTGAGTTTGCACACTTAACCATTGACGGGCGACCTCTCTACTGGCGCTATAGCAAGACAACATCAGCACTGCCGCAATTGCGACCACAAGCCATGTTTTGCCATTCCTTTTGCGCTGCATACCGACTCCATTCA
This sequence comes from Vibrio sp. L85, assembly GCF_963871815.1. Lineage (NCBI taxonomy): Bacteria > Pseudomonadati > Pseudomonadota > Gammaproteobacteria > Vibrionales > Vibrionaceae > Vibrio > Vibrio sp. L85. Next base: position 24,080 of record NZ_CAWMYL010000090.1, on the reverse strand, counting down.
GCTAGTGCGTTCTCACCGAGAGTCATTAAAGAGTGCGCCTAACTGGTTGGATGTTAAAGACTTGTAAGCAAGAAGTGAGATCTAGCTCCTTTTCTCCTCAGTGGTTTTTGCTACCGTTAACAAAGAGCGATTTCTTTCCCACCCAATAAAGCAGGCAGTAACTCATGGCTTTTGACGACATCCCTAAAATTGCACTTATCGAAGACGATGACATTGTTCGCCAAGCTACCAGTCAATGGCTGCAACTGGCGGGGTTCGACGTGACCGCGTTCAGTTTGGGGGAGGAGGGCAAAGCCGCCATTCTTAGCCAAGAATTTGATGCGATTGTCAGTGATGTTCGCCTGCCGGACACCGATGGTTTGTCGATACTAGAAAGCCTGATTGCCAATCACATTCCAACGCCGATTATCTTGATCACCGGACATGGTGACGTTGATATGGCGGTAGGCGCATTACAAAACGGTGCGTTCGATTTTATCGAGAAACCTTTTCAACCTGAGCGCTTATCCCAACGAGTGACCGAAGCGGTAGAGAGCTATCGCGCACAAACGTCTACTCAAGATCGCCAAGAGTATCTATCTAGCGTTAGCGGCTTAGAAGAAGTGCTGATTGGGCGAAGCCGAGTGATGCAACAGCTTAGAGAACAAGTTGCCAAGTTAGCACGCATTGATACTAACGTGATTATTTACGGTGAAACAGGTTGTGGTAAAGAGCTGGTAGCGACCAGTTTGCACAATGAAAGCCAACGCAGCCCCCATCATTTTGTGCCAATCAACTGTGGTGCTATTCCTGAGAACCTGTTTGAAAGTGAGCTGTTTGGGCACGAAGCAGGGGCATTTACCGGGGCAGGTAAAAAGCGCATTGGTAAATTGGAATACGCGGATAAAGGCACCTTATTCTTTGATGAAATCGAGAGTATGCCACTGTCTATGCAGGTGAAAGTCTTACGTTCATTACAGGAACATACGGTTGAGCGCGTTGGGGGTAATCAGCAGATCTCGGTTGATTTGAGAGTGATCGCCGCTGCGAAAGAAGATCTCAATGATCATGACGAGTTTCGTCAGGATTTGTACTACCGCCTCAATGTGGCGCAGATCTATTTGCCACCACTACGTGAGCGAGAAGAAGACGCGTTGATCTTGTTCGAACACTTTGCTCTGAAAAGTAATCCAGGGAGTCGTCCGCTGAGTGAAGCCGATAGAAAAGCCATTCTTGCTTACGCTTGGCCCGGTAACGTGCGTGAGCTGAGGAATGTCGCGATGCGTTTTGCACTGGATGAAACCGTCTCCGTGATGGAAATTCTCTCCAGTCGACCATCTTCTACAACCGAAGAGACACAAGCAGGCGTTCCATTGGCGATTCAGCTACACAACTTTGAACGTAAAGTGCTGCATGACTCGCTAGTTCGACACGAAGGACGAATTACGGATGTGATGGTCGAGCTAGATTTACCGCGCCGAACCCTCAACCAAAAGATGCAGAAGTTTGGTTTAAATCGCTCTGACTATACATAGAAAAAACGGCTTCTGAGGAAGCCGTTTTTTGTTGAGGTACTTATTTGTTAAGGTACTTGCCAATCTAGGCTTGGTTTACCAACTCGGTGTGTTGTTGGTTTGCCTTGCGGGTAAAGACTACACCTACAACCACCATGACAATCGTCGGAACAATCCAGCTTGCAAAGTAGTGGTACAGCGGCATGTTGCTGTCTAACCATTGGTTTGCGGCTTCTGGCATGTAACCTAGGATGTGCAGCGCATCAACACAGCCAAACGTTAGAGCAGTGAACGCTGTCGCGACGACCATGATTTGCGACATCTTGTTGCGCACTGGTGCCATGATCATCAATGCAATCGCTACTGGGTGAAGCGCCACAACCGCTGGCAATGTGATAGCCAATAGTTGCTCCAGACCTACGTTGGCGATCAAACCTGCCAACACCATGGTCGTGATAACGCAGCCTTTGTAGTTCACTTTGCTGAAAGTGTTGTCGTAAAACTCACTGCCTGCTGTGGTTACACCGATAGCAGTAGTCAAACACGCTAATACCATCACGGCACCAAGTAATAGTGAACCAAATGCGCCGAAGTGGCTGAAGGTGAATGCCGTTAAGATGTCGCCACCATTGCTGAATTCAGAACCTAAGTATGAGCTTGTTGAGCCAATGTAAGCCAATGAGATGTAAACAAATGCCATGGCAACGGCGTACATCAAAGCTGCAATTAGCGTGTATTTTGCGGTGGCTTTCGGACAATCCACACCCATGCTGCGAATCGCTCGGAAGATGATCCAACCAAAACCGATAGAACCTAGCGCGTCCATGGTCATGTAGCCTTGGGTTAAGCCTTCAGCAAATGCGCCAGATACATATGGTCCCGTTGCAGTAGTAAGCTCGCCGGCTGGATAAACCAGAGCGGTTACAGACATGATCACTAAAATAGCCATCAATGCCGGGGTTAAGATCTTGCCTAGGTTGTCGACTAATTTGCCCGGGTATAGCGCAAACAAAATGGTGATAACACAGAAAGCAATTGTGAAAGGTACCAAAGCGGCATCACCAAACATTGGTGCAAAGCTAAATTGGTAAGCCACGGTAATCGCACGTGGTATTACGAATGCAGGACCAATCACGATAAATACCATTACCCAAAAACTGGTCGCCAAAGGTTTAGGTAGGGCGGCGGTTAATTTGTCTGAACCGTTTACGATAGCGACCATCACCAGTGCCATTGCAGGCAGACCTACGCCCGTTAAGAGGAAGCCAGACATCCCGCTCAGAAAGTTTTCACCTGCTTGGTAACCCAAAAATGGAGGGAAGATCAGGTTACCCGCGCCTAAGTACATGGCGAAAGTCATGAAGCCCAAAGCGGCGATATTGCGTGCGCTTAACATTGTTATTCCTCTTATGTTTCGCTTGGAAGAAACTGAAAGGAATGGGAGGAGTATGTGGTGTTCCCGTCAGCTTCTTCTCAAGCTGACAGAAAGTTTAGATATAGCCTGTCAGCTCTGAATCAGTTCCAGAGAGAGCAGGAGGATCGCAGCAGCAACGCCAGATGGGCGTTTTAAAGCGAATTGTGATTGCGCAGTTGCTGACATGAGTGATCCTTAGTGACAAAAAAGCACCAAGGAATACGTTTGCCTTGGTGTGTAGTTACCCTAACGAACATGAGGCTATTGGCACAACCCCGAAGTAGAAAATAAGTTGATACGGTCAATGTTTGTTTCTGAACTGGTGGATCGAACTGGTTTTTAAACTCAAAATCAGAATAAATGACTTTTCATTTCATTAACATGGATTGTTTTGCTGTATTTTTGTGCTATTTGTAGTCGTTTAGGCTATAAACCTCCGCTGGTAAAGTGAGCAGTTTAGAATGATGCGCTTTTTATTCTTATTGTTAAGACGCTCATTAGTTGTAGTCCAATCCAAAATCACGTCGGCAAAATATTGCTTATCAGCCAATCGTGCATTTATTTTGTCTTGATCACATTTTATTAACCTTTTGCGATCTAGGCGTGCAACCTTCTCCTCTTGAATAAGCAAGATCTTGCTCATCGCTTTGCTATCAAGTCAGCATAATTTTGCTCATTTTTGATGTCTTTCTGTACTTATATCAATAAATACAATGACTTAAAAGTTGGCATTTCAATTGCTCTAGGGAGTTTGTTGTTAATAAAGATTTAACATGATGTAAATCCCCAATCGTGGAACGACTACACGGAGAGTAATAATGAAAATGAATAAGCTGGTAAAAGCTTTGGCTGTCGCTGTGACTTCTTTTGGTATTGCTGCTAACGCTGCGGCAGAAGATCGTAGTTACATTCTTGCAACGGCATCGACAGGTGGTACTTACTACCCTGTGGGCGTAGCGTTGGCGACGTTAAGCAAAGTGAAATTGGCACCAAAGCACCACTTCTCCCTTTCTGCAATCAGCTCTGCGGGCTCTGGTGAAAACGTCAAACTGCTGAACGAAAACGAAGCACAGTTCGCGATTCTACAAGGTCTTTATGGTGCGTGGGCTTGGTCTGGTGAAGGTCCTTATGAGAAGAGCGGTCGTCAAGAACAACTGCGTTCAGTCTCTATGCTGTGGCAAAACGTTGAGCACTTTATTGTTCGCTCTGACTTAGCAAAAACTGGCACAGTGACTGACCTGAACAACCTAGATGGCAAGAAGTTCTCTATCGGTAAGAAGAACTCTGGTACTGAGAACTCGGGTCGCCAAATCATGAAAGGTCTGAAGGTAGACCCTGATAAATTCAATCTTGCTTATATGGGCTACGGCGGCAGCGCGAGCGCACTTCAAAACGGTACCATTGACGGCATGAACACGCCTGCAGGTGTACCTGTTGGTGCGGTTACTCAAGCTTTTGCTGCGTTGGGTAAAGACATTTCGATTCTTTCGTTTACTGACGAGCAAATCAAAGAGGCGAACGGTAACTACAACCTATGGACGAAGTACGAGATCCCAGCGAACACGTACCCGGGTCTAGATAAACCGATCACCACCATTGCACAGCCAAACTTCTTGGCTGTTCGTGAAGATATCTCGGAAGAAGACGTTTACCAGCTAACCAAAGCGATCTACGAGAACCTGCCGTTCCTACAAGGCATCCACAAAGCAACAAAAGCAATGGCGATTGAGAAAGCGATTGCTGGTTTGCCAGTGCCTCTTCACCCAGGCGCAGCGCGTTACTACAAAGAAATGGGCATCGAAATCCCATCAGACCTAATGGCGAAATAACGCCAACTTCGCCTCGAGTTTCGGCTCGGGGCATTTTATCCCTATCGATTTCTAAGATGGAAAAAGCCGCCAGAGCTTGGAGTATGAGATGAGCGACTCAATAGAAAAGGAATTGCAGAAGTTTGAGCTGCCCACGCGCACTGATTTTCCGTGGGTAACCACTACAATCACTGTGTTTGGCGTGGTGTTGTCTGCTTTGCACATTTGGTTTAATACCTTATCGACGTTACCAGAGTTATGGATTTCCGCGACCCACTTTGCTGGCTTTGCGGTGATTTGTGCGCTTTGGTATCCGGCTCATATCTCTCTCAAGCAGAGTAAGGTTGCACTCGGCATCGATGTGTTGATTGCCATAGGCGCGGTCGCGTGTTTGCTCTACATTCCCTATGCCGAAGATGCGCTATATGAACGCGGTGTTAAGTTCGTGACCAGCGATTGGGTCTTCGCCATCATGGCAATCCTGATTGTTATTGAGCTGATCCGACGCACCATGGGTTGGTTTATTCCTGTGCTGATTGTGGTGTGTTTAAGCTACGTTGTGCTTTGGGGTAAGTGGGCGACAGGTATTTTCCACTTCCCGGGTTTGAGCATGGAAACCTTGCTCTACCGCAGCTTCTAGTCTTCTGAGGGCATGTTTGGCTCTATCTCGCGCATCAGTTGGACTTTCGTATTCATGTTCATTCTGTTTGGGGCGTTTCTCGTTCGCTCTGGTGTCGGTGATTACATTATCAATGTGGCACGTGCTGCGGCTGGCAAAATCATTGGTGGTCCCGGTTTTATCGCAGTGATTGGCTCTGGTTTGATGGGCTCAGTATCCGGCTCAAGTGTGGCAAATACGGTTTCCACCGGTGTTATCAGTATTCCTTTAATGCAAAAAGCAGGTTTCCCTTCGCGCTTTGCGGCGGGGGTGGAAGCTGCGGCGTCAACAGGTGGTCAGTTGATGCCTCCAGTGATGGGCGCGGGTGCTTTCATCATGGCGTCTTACACGCAAATTCCTTATGTCGATATCATCGCAGTTTCTTTTATTCCTGCTCTTATCTATTTCTTGTCTGTGGCGTTCTTTGTGCGTATCGAAGCCAAACGCAGCGGCGTTCAAAAAATCACGACCAGCGATGAATCTCTACTGAAAGTGTTGATCAGCGGTTGGCACAATCTTATCCCACTGGCGGTATTGGTTACTTTGTTGGTTCAAGGCTTTACGCCAACTTACGCTGCGGGCTTGTCGATCATTTCTGTGGTGGTGGCTTCTTGGTTCTCGAAAGATCACAAGATGGGACCAAAAGCGATCATCGAAGCGCTATCGCAAGGTGCGAAAAACATGGCGACAACAGCCGTATTGCTGGTGGGTATCGGTTTGGTGATCAACGTGATCAGTACAACGGGCATCGGCAACACCTTCTCATTGATGATCGACGGTTGGGCGAATGGTGATTTGTTCATCATGATCGTTCTGATTGCGCTCGCTTCTCTTGTTTTAGGTATGGGTTTACCCGTGACAGCGGCGTATATTGTATTGGGCACACTGTCCGCCCCTGCGCTTTACAAGTTGATTGCGGAAAACCAATTGCTTGAATTGATGGTGTCGGGTCAATTGCCTGAACAAGCAAAAGCCATCTTCATGTTGGCGGCGCCAGAAAAGTTGGAACTGCTAAATGCACCAATGGCGTTGGAAACCGCGAAAGAAATGGTGGCGCTAGTACCTGCGGACTTTATGGAGACGCTACTAGAGCAAAGTTTGGGTATGGAAGCAGTAGGCTTGGCATTGCTGGCTGCTCACCTCATCATCTTCTGGTTATCGCAAGACAGTAACGTAACGCCTCCAGTGTGTTTGACCGCATTTGCAGCGGCAACCATCGCGAAAACACCGCCAATGCGCACCGGTTTGATGGCATGGAAAATCGCCAAAGGTTTGTATCTTGTGCCGTTACTTATTGCCTACACAGGCTTAGTCAGTTGGGATGTGACGTCGGTGATTACTGTAGGCTTCTTTGCCATCATCGGTACCTATGCATTGATTGGTGCGATTGAAGGTTACTTGGAAGGTCCTCTAAACATTCTGACGCGTCTCTTTTTGGTAGTGGTAGGTATATTGCTGGTTTGGGACGACATCCCAATCTTGGTTCGTGTGGCAAGTTGCGCGGTATTTGTCGCGGTGTTCATTTACAGTGGTCGCAAGTTCAAATTGCAACAATCTCAACTATCGGTTTTATAAGAGGTCGTATGAAATCAGTCTATGATTACATCATTGTTGGTGGCGGTATCGTTGGTGTGTCGACAGCATGGCAACTGCAGCAACGTCACCCAGACAAATCCATTTTATTGGTTGAGAAAGAGTCCGGTTTTGCCAAGCACCAAACCGGACACAATAGTGGCGTGATTCATGCCGGGGTGTACTACGCTCCGGGCAGTTTGAAAGCAGATTTTTGTAAGCGTGGGGTAGAGCGAACCATTTCGTTCTGCGCTGAGCACGATATTCCGGTGGAGAACTGTGGCAAGTTACTGGTTGCGACCAACGAGCAAGAAGTCGAACGCATGAATGCCCTCTATGAGCGCTGTCATGTCAACGGCATTGACGTAAAGCTACTCGATGAAGTCCAACTCAAGCTGGCTGAGCCAAACATCACTGGCTTGGGCGCGATTTATGTCAAAACCACCAGTATTGTCGACTATCGTTTGGTCACTGAGCAGATGGCGGAAGAGTTCCAAAAGCTCGGCGGGCAAATTAGCCTGAGAACTAAAGTGGTGGCTGCCGAAGAGAAGGACGAAGAAGTCCAATTGACCTGCATTTCAGACGGCCAAACCATGCAACTTAATACCAAGTTCTTGGTTACTTGCAGCGGCTTGATGGCGGATCGCATGACTAAGATGATGTCTATTCCAACCGATTTCCAAATCATCCCTTATCGTGGTGAATACTACCGTTTGGATAGTAAGCACGACCAAGTCGTGAATCATCTTATTTACCCAATTCCAGATCCTGATTTGCCTTTTTTGGGTGTCCACCTAACTCGCATGATTGATGGCAGTGTGACTGTTGGTCCAAATGCGGTGCAAGGCTGGAAGCGAGAAGGGTACGACAAGGTCAACTTCAGCTTGCAAGATACCATGCAAATGCTCAGATTCTCCGGTTTCTGGAAGGTAACACAAAAGCATCTAAAAACCGGATTGGATGAGTTCAAGAACTCGTGGTGGAAGCCGGGCTATCTCAAACTGGTCAATAAGTACTGCCCAAGCATCAAGGTCGAAGACCTCAAACCATATCCTGCGGGTATTCGCGCGCAAGCAGTGTTATCCGATGGCACTTTGGTTCATGATTTCTTGTTTGCCGAGAGCGCAAGAAGCCTACACGTTTGCAATGCCCCATCTCCCGCAGCGACATCGGCAATGCCTATTGGGGAGTACATTTGCGATAAAGTGAATGAGAAGATAGAGGCGAAAACGGTATAAAACAAAGGCGACTAAACTGTCGCCTTTGTTGTATTTGAATCTGGGAATTAGGAGTTGCCATCTTTAGGGCAAAGTTCGCCCTTCTTGGCGTGTCTTTCGATCATGTAATCGCCGCGGGCGCTGTGCAACACAATCGCATTCCACACTTCCCCGTCTTTGAGTTCAAACTCCATCGCGTAGTGTATGCCGCCAACGACTTGAGTTCTTACATCATTGATTTGTTTTAGCTTATCCGTCGCGTTCATTTGATGCAGAATCATACTGAGTGAGCGCTCCGCATCTGGTGTAACTTTCGCAATCTGCCAACCACCTGGTACACCACCTTGTGAGCTGCAGATGGCTTGCATTTTCTTCTTCAAAGCTGGTGACATTTGTTTGTCGACTGCAAATGTGCTGGTTGCAAATGGCAGGGCAGATAACACCAAAACAGCCGTCCACATCATCCTTAACTTCATAATTCACTCCGTTGTTTTGTTATTGATTGAGTATAAGCACGACTTTCACGGTTTACATAATCACGAGGCATTCCGTAACAGCTCATAGATACGTATCGGAAAGATGAAAGAGTTAAAAACGATCGCCTTTCGATGGCTATTCGTAACACTCTTTAGAGGAGGAGACGTTATGAGTCTGAAGCATTATTTTGAAAAGGTCTCACCAAAGTTTGAACCAGGAGGCCAGTATCACAAGTTCTACCCACTCTTCGAAGCTGTTGTAACCCTTTTTTATACGCCGGGTAAAGTGAATCATGGCGTTACCCATGTTCGAGACAGCATCGATTTAAAGCGCATCATGATCATGGTGTGGCTAGCCGTTTTCCCTGCGATGTTCTGGGGCATGTACAACATAGGGCAACAATCCAGCAACGCTCTGCTCTATGTCTTTGACCAAGTGGCAGCGCAGCAAGCCATTGATGCCTCTTGGGGGCTAAGCTGGGTTTGGGGCTCGGTAGAAGTCGCAAGCCAAGCAGGTTGGGCAAGTAAAATGCTTGTCGGCGCCACGTACTTTCTGCCTGTCTACGCGACAGTGTTTGTGGTTGGTGGGTTCTGGGAGGTGCTGTTTGCTATCGTTCGTAAACATGAAGTGAATGAAGGTTTTTTTGTCAGTTCTATTCTTTTTGCTTTAATTCTCCCGCCTACCATCCCATTGTGGCAAGCCGCGTTGGGTATCACTTTTGGCATCGTAGTGGCGAAAGAAATCTTTGGCGGTACGGGGCGTAACTTCCTAAACCCAGCATTGGCTGGTCGCGCGTTCTTGTACTTTGCTTATCCCGCTAACATGTCTGGCGGCGCTGTTTGGGTTGCGGCAGATGGTTACTCTGGCGCTACACCGCTGAGCCAGTGGTATGAAGGTGGTCAAAGTGCTTTGACGAACAACATGACGGGACAACCAATCTCATGGATGGACGCATTTGTTGGTAACCTTCCGGGTTCAACGGGGGAAGTCTCGACCTTGTTGATTGCGCTCACAGGTTTGGTGCTGATCTTTATGAAGATCGCTTCGTGGCGAATTGTTGCTGGGGTCTTTGTGGGTTTAGCTGTGACATCGCTACTGCTTAATGCGATTGGCTCGAATACTAATCCTATGTTCTCTATGCCGTTTTACTGGCACTTTGTGATTGGTGGTGTTGCGTTTGGTACCTTCTTTATGGCGACAGACCCAGTATCCGCTGCGTTCACTAACGGTGGTAAGTGGGCTTACGGTATCTTGATTGGTGTGATGACGATATTTATCCGTGTACTCAACCCCGCCTATCCGGAAGGCATTATGTTAGCGATTCTGTTTGCCAACTTGTTTGCTCCTTTGTTCGACTACATGGTCAAAGAGAACAACATCAAACGCAGAATGAAAAGGGTGAGACCTTCGTAAAATGAGGTAAGCTTCACTGAAATTTGGTTGAGAACTGCACTATATTGAAAAGGTCAGAAACATGGGGTTTCTGGCTTTTCTTTTTATCAGGAGGACGAAGACGATGAGAATTAAGGATATTCTCGATAGCCGTTTGGTGCTGTCGTTCTGGTACAACCTAGACTACTGCTTGTCTCTTCTTAGCAAAATCTCTGCACGTTAATTTCCTCAATGCTTCCGCATTGAAAAACAATTTATCAGTTTGTTTTTAATCTTACGCTTAAGTGCGTAGGGTCGTGCGTATAAGGAAATTAACAATGAAACGTATCCCAGAACCGTTCCGTATCAAAATGGTAGAGCCAATCAAAATGACGACCTTGGCTGACCGAGAAGTTGCCCTTAAACAAGCGGGCTTCAACCCATTTCTTCTTCGTAGTGATGATGTCTACATCGATCTGCTGACCGACTCTGGCACTGGTGCTATGAGTGACAATCAGTGGGCAGGCATCATGATGGGCGATGAGTCCTATGCTGGCAGTCGTAACTATTACAATTTGTGCGATGCGGTAGAGCATTTCTTTGGTTACAAGCTTACTGTGCCAGCGCACCAAGGTCGCGGGGCGGAGCAAATTCTATTCCCAGCTTTGATTGAGCGTATGCGTCAGGTTCGCGGTGGTGAAACGCCCGTATTTATCTCGAATTACCACTTCGATACCACTGCGGGTCACATTGAACTCAATGGCGGTAAAGCGATTAACGTGGTGACGGAAGAAGCGTTTGATACCACCACACCATACGACTGGAAGGGTAATTTTGACCTCAATAAGCTGGTGGCAACGATTGAAGAACACGGTTCTAACAATATCTGTGCGATCATCACGACGGTAACGTGTAACAGCTCTGGTGGTCAGCCTGTGTCGATGGAAAATATGCGCAGCGTGTACGAAATCGCAACCAAGTACGACATCCCTGTGGTGATTGATTCGGCTCGTTACTGTGAGAACGCTTACTTTATCAAGCAGCGTGAAGCGGGTTATGAGAACAAATCGATTCTCGAAATCATTCGCGAGATGTACCAATACGGCGACATGCTCACTATGTCTGCGAAGAAAGACCCGATGGTGAACATTGGTGGTATGTGTTGTATTCGCGATCATCAAGAGCTTTTCCAAGCGGTTCAAACACGATGTGTACCGATGGAAGGCTTTGTCACTTACGGTGGTATGGCGGGTCGTGATATGGAAGCCTTGGCTCGCGGGTTGTATGAAGGTGCGGATGAAGACTATCTTCACTACCGTATTAGCCAAGTACAATATTTGGGTGAACGTCTACGCGAAGGGGGTATTCCAATTCAATACCCAACAGGTGGTCATGCTGTCTTCGTTGATGCGGCGAAGATCTTACCGCATATCCCCGCGGATCAATTCCCTGCACAGGTGCTGTGTAATGCCTTGTATTTAGAGGCAGGCATTCGTGCGGTAGAGATTGGCTCACTGTTGCTTGGTCGAGATCCGGAAACGGGTAAACAAAAAGCTTCAGAACTTGAGTTGATGCGTTTGACCATTCCACGTCGTGTCTACACCAACGATCACATGGATTACATCGCCGATGCGATCATCGAGTTGAAGAATCGTGCTGATGAACTAAAAGGATTGACGTTTGAATACGAACCTCCAGTACTTCGCCACTTTACGGCTCGTTTCCGCGAACTGGATTGAGAACTCTTCGGGTTGTCGATACGTCAGAGATTGATAAACGTTAATTAAGCAAAAAGCCGCGAACTTCGCGGCTTTTTTAACTCATCTGGGTGTCGAGTTATGCTAAATCCAGCGTGATTCGCACAAACTGCTCGTCTTGGTACAGCACTTCGTAATTGAAGGTATTGCTGGCATAAATACTACCTAAGAATAGAGAACGTTGACTCATAGGTCCACGGAAAAGCATCGAAATAGGTGCGATTAAGGCGTTATTATCGTCGAAGTGTTGGTTTAAGTTATCAGACAGAACACATAGCAAACAACCATGTTGGTCGTGGGATAAATCGACATCTTCAGGACGAGAAAGCAGAACCGTCGTACCCAATTTCTTCTCGACTTCGTTGATCAGCAGTAGGTAGCTATCGAGGTGAGGTTGTGGGTTACTAGGTTTATCGGCACCTACACAACGTTCAAGTAAAGCTTCTAGATTGCCATTTTCCCCTTTTGCCTGTTGAGTCAGAGACTTTAATGGCTTTTTAATCAGTTTGTAGCGATTACTTTTGAGCTTAGGCTTAAGCCATTTTTGCAGTAGGTCGTTACGTTCTTTAAGAGGAAGAATTCGCGATGATGCGTGGATTTTGAAGTGCAGGTGTAATAAGGCGTGCACCGCAAGCTCGCTAAGTAATTGATTAGCGTCAGCGGACTGTTTTGCCTGTTTAGAACTTTGCATTACACTCTAAATTCTTTGAAAGAAAGGAATGGTGCCGAGAGAGGGACTCGAACCCTCACACCTAAGGCACTAGCACCTCATGCTAGCGTGTCTACCAATTTCACCATCTCGGCATCATGATGCTCTGAATACACAGAGGCTTCGAAATGAAGCGTTCCAAATTGTATATCCAAAATCCATAGATTGGCGAGAGCAAAATTGCTCATTTTTGGTCTTTGGTGTTCGATTGGACATTTATTGTTCATTTTTGGTGATTTCACTATTCGTCACCCTCCTAATACCCCTATTTTCCCTACAAGTATGACCACAAAATAGCATCTTTGCTTAAATTATGAACGCTTGAACGTTTGCGTAAATAAATGTGATGAATATCTCTTTTTGTTGGCTATACTTGCGACCCGTTTAAGCGGGAATTAGGGTTCGTTGTTCAGGACCCTTACCCATACAAGCCGTCACATGGAGCAGGAAGAGTCGAGAGCTCTCCAGCAGTGAATGACCCCACGGACCGGACCAGCTACGTTCAATTGCTTGTATAAGGTAAAAATAAGATGTCGAACTATCCGTTCTTCCTTCAATTTGGATCTACGAGTGCGTTGTCACTCGATGCGTTGTCCCTTTCTTCTGCCAATGCTTTTGGCATTCCTTTCTTTTTCAACGTTCAGTAGGTCCGATTCATGAGTGTTCTATTTAGTCTATTTGGTATTGTTGCACTACTAGGTTGTGCGTTCCTGCTGTCAGAGAGCCGTTCTTCAATCAATTGGAAAACCGTGTCTCGAGCATTGCTGCTTCAAATGGGGTTCGCAGCCTTGGTGCTCTACTTCCCTTGGGGACAAGCGGCGTTAGCCAGTTTGAGTAATGGTGTCGCTGGGTTATTGAGTTTTGCCGATGAAGGCATCAAGTTCCTCTTCGGTGACCTCGCTTCTACTGGTTTCATCTTCGCGGTTCGCGTTCTTCCTATCATCATCTTCTTCAGCGCTCTTATTTCTGCCCTTTACTACTTGGGTATCATGCAAAAAGTGATTCAATTTATCGGTGGTGCCATCCAAAAGTTCTTGGGGACCAGCAAAGCAGAATCTCTTGTTGCAACAGGTAACATCTTCCTCTCTCAAGGCGAATCGCCACTTCTTATCCGTCCTTTCTTGCAAAACATGACTCGTTCAGAACTGTTCGCGGTAATGGCTGGTGGTATGGCGTCAGTCGCAGGTAGTGTACTAGGTGGTTACGCAGGTCTAGGTGTAGAGCTGAAATACCTAATCGCAGCGAGCTTCATGGCTGCTCCAGGTAGCCTGTTGATGGCAAAAATCATTGTGCCAGAGCGTCAAACGCCAAGCGATTACAACAACATCGAATTGGATAAGTCTGAAGAGAGCAACGTGATCGACGCGCTAGCAAGCGGCGCGATGGGCGGTATGAAAGTTGCGGTTGCGGTAGGTACGATGCTGATCGCATTTGTGAGTGTGATTGCAATGGTGAACACGGGTCTGGAAAACCTAGGCGAAATGTTCGGCTTTGCGGGCATCACGCTACAAGCGATCTTTGGCTACCTATTTGCCCCTCTCGCTTGGTTAATCGGCGTTCCGGGTCACGAAGTATTAGCGGCAGGTTCTTACATCGGTCAGAAAATCGTAATGAACGAATTTGTTGCATTCATCGACTTCGTACAACATAAAGCAATGCTGACTGAACACACACAAGTGATCATCACGTTTGCGCTGTGTGGTTTCGCGAACATCGGTTCTATTGCAATTCAACTTGGCTCTATCGGTGTGATGGCTCCAGAACGTCGTAAAGATGTAGCGAACATGGGTCTCAAAGCGGTAGCGGCTGGTACATTAGCGAACTTAATGAGTGCGTGTTTAGCAGGTATCTTTATCTCGTTATAAGGAACGCCTCCACATAAACAGCCATTCAAAACCCGCCACTTCGGCGGGTTTTATTTTATAAATTATTTGAATGAGAGCTAGGTTAAATATTAGGTAGGCTATTGCTCGACAATATTCATTATTGAGTAAATTCACATCAGGATTGAATAGTGCTTGCGTACGGTTTGCATTTACTTTCTAATTTATTAATAGAATAAGGAAGTCGTACGTGACGTCAAAAGTCGTATCGGTAGTATTAACCGATAAAGGTTGGACAGGGTTAGGTCCACTCACTCAAACATGCTGTAAATCCATCACACCTTTCGTAGGTTCTCACCGTTTAATTGATTTTTCGCTAACCAACCTCATTCAAGCAGGAATAAAGCGTAATCTTGTCCTCAGTCGTTTTTATTGCGCACCGTTAGTTGCTCACCTTAAGCATGCATGGCAGCACTACAAATCGAGAATCGAAGTGCTCGACCCCATTTATTCTCAAGCTAAGTTATTACCTAAGTTGCAACAGAATTGGACTGATGTTTTATTGCAGCATTTAGATGTCATCAATCGACCCTCCGATGAACATGTCTTGCTGGTCGGTGGTGAGCAAATCCATCGCAATTACATTTCTTCTTTGTTGCACTACCATCAAATCCAAAATGCCGAACTCACGTTAGTTGTGGCTCAGGTTCCTGTCGCACAAGCGTCTCAGTATCATGTCGTTGAGTTAGATGAACACCGTCAAGTCATTGATATTCAACACCAGCCCCCAATTCCAGCAGAAATTCCAAACAAACCAGGCTTTGCCATGGTATTAACGGAAAATTACCTCTTTCAGCGCCCCGTGTTGGTCAAAGGTTTGTTCAATAATGCCAAGAAGCTGGATGGTCAGCATGATTTGACCAAGGACATCGTTGCACTGCTTGCGCGTAGAGTAAAAACCGTGTTGTTTGACCTCGGCGAGATTGACGCAAAGCAAGCGCCTATGTACTGGCACAACGTCAATAACATTGATGATTATTGGCGACTACAAATGATGATGCTGGCGGAACAAAGTGATACTAGCAAACCATCTACCAGTGCGTTGCTGAGCCGACAAATTGAATCGCAACGACCAAGCCAATATTGCGATATTGAAGGGATCAAAGTCCGCGTTAAGGACAGCTATATTGCTTCTGGTTGCCATATTGAGGGGGCGTGTTCAATTCGCTCAGTCATTGGTGTGGATTGTGAGCTGGGTAAAAACAGTATTCTGCACGAATCCGTATTAATGGGACGGTGCAAAATAGGAGAAAATAGTCGCATTACACGTACTATCATTGAAGAAGATGTTCAGATTGCTCCGGGTACCGTGATTGGGGAAAAGCCGGAGAGAGACAAAGAACGTTTTCACATTACGGATGGTGGATTAGTCGTGATTCCGAGGGGCAGTCGCGTTGGTTTTGAACAAGAAGCTTCTCCACTGCATGCGAATTACCCCGAAGGCGTTACAGATAACGTCGTGTAATACGGGTATTTTGAGTTGAATTGTGATTGACGTACAGAATCAAGATTTGGTGTGTAAATATACATATTTTCGAAACTAACGGCGTTTGGCTAGGAGAAAAAATGCAGTTCGACCGACTTCAATTTGCTGATGCATTGAAGCACTTTAGAAAGAAATATAAATACTCACAAGACAGTTTGGCGGAGCTGCTTTCTTCTTCACACCGTGTATTCTCTAGCTTGAATCAAGCAACGCTGAGCCAGTGGGAGAGGAGGAAAATAGAGCCGACGTTACTGCGACGTCTCGGGATCGCACATTTCTTTCAGCAACCATATCACTACGATACTCAAGAGCTGAAGAGTGTTAAGAAAGCACTCCAACATCCGGTCAACTTCCAAAATTTAAGTACGGTGTACGAGTATGAGATCACGCATACCAGTCACGTATCTTTGGATAAATTGGAAGGAGAAGATAGATCATTAGTTATGGATTCCCATCAACGTTTGAATGGGAACGAGCTTGTCGAAACTCTGAATGAGCTTGAGCTTCATCAACCTAAAATCTACTGTTTCTATTACCAAAGAATGCTGATTGGACATGTGGTGTATGAACAGAAGAATAACGCCATTTACTTGGTCAGCGTTGTATTTTTGACCAAGTCAATTCGAACTCAATTACTCAATCATATTGCTGAAATTAGTAAAGATTTGATGGTGTTTTTCCCGATTCGGGATCATAGCTTGAATCAGTTTATGGAAGATTGTTTTTTAGAACGATGTTGTTCAAGTCATTGCATCACTTTCTACACAGGAACCAGCCGGCAATTTTTTGAGAACCCAATGATCCGGAGCGTGATGCAAGGATTTCAAGATTTTCGCTTGGTTCGCTACGAGCAAATGCTTAAGAAGCAGAGTGTTTAGCTCTGCTTCCTGATCTCAAACTAGATTCAGTAAGGTTGATTACGACTTGGGTACCAATCCGTATGGTACTGAACTAAACGCTTGTGGTTGGTTTTTTACCGTCGGTGCTTGATGCACTCCTTGCCAATCTAACAGCATGATCGCGAGGACATTACGGTGTTCACCATAAGTTAGGTCGAACTCACCATCCACAGAAGGGATCATGCCTTGCTCAGTATTAAGGGCGCTTTGAATCGCTTGACGCGTTTTTCCAACAACCGGATCGTTATCCAAACCAGCCAACAAGAAAGTAATGCCGACTTCAGCAATCACATCTTCTTTTGAGCGGAGAATGATGGTGTCTATGTTGTCGCGAAAGTAGTCATAGATCCATTGATGATCGGCTTCGTTAACCTGTTTTTGGTAGTACTGAGAATCTCCAAAAATGATGTGTGTCATGCCGTAGATCTTATTGCCGTATTGTTGCGGTGAGAGCTTCTTATCTAGGCTATCTGGGTAGGTGCTTCGGAATGCATCTGTAAACGCTTTAACGACATCTTGCTCGCCGAGTTGACGCAACCAATAAACCTGATTCGCCAACTGAGCTGCCCAAGCCTCAATCATGGCGGGGTCAGTGGCGTAACGAGCAAAGTCATAACGTTTTAGTATGCTTCTCAGCGTTTTGTCTTGCTTGTGTTTTAAACCATACTCATCGGCTCGTGCCATTGCGCCAAGTAAATCAACACCTAAATACAAGTATTCTGGTTGATGTTTGGTAACGGTATAACGGCGCTGCCCGCGCTCGTCTTCGTCGTCATGGTAGCTGGCTAAACGTTCCTCTGAATACAGAAAAATCTGTTCTGGTGTGGTGACATCGCTGGCAAAGCGATTTAAACGGCTGGCAACTTGCGCCATGTCAGTCCATACCGCAGGTAAGTATTTATCATCCAAAGTTTGGCGGTACATACGAAGACCGAAATGCCCTTCTCGAAACGCTGGTAAGGTATAGAGCTGTGACTCATAGGTACTTTTGATCAACTGAGCAGATTGTGAATAGGTCAAAGCTGGAGACTCTTGAGAGGCTTGCGCCTGAAAAACCAGTGAGCATGAGAGCAACACGGCTAAGCTGAGAGGTTTGATACGCATATACACATTCCGTTAGAAAGCCAGAATTCAAACCTACCATCAATGCTTTATCGGTATGTAATGGCTCAGTCAATAGTTAGTCACGATATGGCGGAACGTTAGGTTGATGCGTTCTCCTTTGGTTTTTGCAGTTTTTGGGACAGCATGCTTCCAATGGTGCTGAAGCTCACCTGCCATGATAAGCAGTGAACCATGGCTGAGTTCATACTCTATTTGGGTTTTACAATGTAAATTCCTTAGCACAAACCGACGAGTTTCCCCCAAATTAATCGACGCAATAATCGGGTTTCTTCCCAATTCTGGTTCGTTGTCTTGGTGCCAGCCCATTGAATCTTGTCCATTGCGATACAGATTTGCCAATACTGAGTTGAACGAAACGTCTGCAATGGTTTCGCAGCGTCCTTTGAGATCACTAAGTTCTGTGGTCCAAGGGTGAGGTACCATTGTGAGCCCGGAGTAGGTGTACGCTGCATCGCCGTGCCATGCTTGCAAACGAGGTTGTAGAACTGAGCGACCAAACATCATGATGCTTTCTTGTTGCCAAGGTAGGGTTGTTCGCAATTGGGAAAAGTAATGGTCGGCTTCTGAATGACTCAGAAAGTGAGGATCATGGTAGATCTTGCCTTGTGCTACTTCTTGCCAAAATGAGCTTTTGAATAAATCGCCTTGTACCTGCATCTCACTTTACCTTTCTCTTTTATAAAATGAACAAATATTTATTACCTTTACGATGGCTATTGGTTATTCTTTTAGTAAATAAGTATTTTAACAATAAATAAAGAAAACTCTTGGTTTGCCATGAGTTAGTGGGGAACAGATGCGGTACTCACCGAAGAAGCAAGGTTACTTTGCATTGTTCTTCCTCACTTTTTTTGCCCTGTGCGTTGGAGTTATTGAGCTATTACACCAAAATCAGCTCAGTCTGCACCGAGAGCGAGTTCAAGTTGAGGCCAAAGAACAACTTTCTATGCTCCGTTCCAATTTGGAAGCGGAACTGATGGCTGACATTTATAAAGCCAGTACTCTCGCTACGCTTATCACATTGCTGCCGAACAGCGAAACACACAAGCTGAATTTGGCGGCAAATCGTATCTTAAGCAAAAGTAATCACATTACTGTTATTGGCATCGCAGAAAATGATGTCGTCGGTTATATATACCCTCGAAAGGGCAATGAACGTGTGATTGGTCTTGATTATCGTAGCGTGCCTACTCAATGGGTTCAGGTACAAAAAGCCAAAGACATTGAAGAGATATTTATCGCCGGTCCTGTCGAGCTTGTACAAGGCGGTAAAGGGTTGATTGTGCGCGTTCCTGTGTTCCGCGATCCTCCGACTAATAAAGACTATTGGGGCGTTATTAGTGCGGTAATCGATTTCAATGGTTTGTTGAGAGAAACGGGTGTCATTGATTTTTCTTACCAATATCAAATGACGATGCGTGGCTACGACAGTGGCGGTGAGCTAGGTGATGTTATCTTTGGCAATCCGGGAAGAGAAGAGGACATTTATGCCAAAGAGCAAGTGTTCTTCCCATATGGTGGCTGGAGTCTAGCGGTGTACTCCAATGGTGAGTTAGAACAACAAGTGCCTTGGTATGTATTACAAATGGCGCGTTTAGTTGGCTATCCGATCGTGCTTGCTTTGAGCATTGCGCTCATTGTTATCTATCGCTTATACATTGTAGCGGACAGCCGTGCATTGCATGATGAGCTTACTCAGCTGCCAAATCGTCGTTACTTTATGAAGTCTTATCAACAGCAGTTTGAGATCGCCAAGCGCTATAAAAAGCGTTATAGCTTTGCCTTGGTGAACATCGACCTCGATCATTTTAAGCATATTAACGATACCTATGGGCATGACGCAGGGGACAAGGTATTGGTGGCGTGTGCAGAAAGAATCAAAAGCACATTGCGCCGATCAGATATTGTGGCGCGAATGGGGGGCGACGAGTTTCTTATCATCGTGCATAACCCTAAGACTGAA
Organism: Vibrio sp. L85; assembly: GCF_963871815.1. Classification (NCBI taxonomy): domain Bacteria; kingdom Pseudomonadati; phylum Pseudomonadota; class Gammaproteobacteria; order Vibrionales; family Vibrionaceae; genus Vibrio; species Vibrio sp. L85. Next base: position 4,248 of record NZ_CAWMYL010000090.1, on the reverse strand, counting down.
GAAAACATTCAAGCGTTGTTGAAAAAACTGAGGTTTGCCTTGTGTTCAACGCCGGTGATCTATGAAGAAGAATTGATATACCTGCGAACCAGCATGGGCTACGCGATGTTTGACCCTGAAATGATTTCATCTCAGCAAATGATGAAAATCGCCGACGAGCGAATGTATCAACAGAAACACTATGGCGGCTAAAACGAATGGTATAGCACCCGCTTAAAACATTTAAACGGAAAGCCTCGCACACTTAGCGAGGCTTTTTCATTTAAGCCGTTCTTATCACTAAGAAAGGACATTGCTGACAAAGGGATTAGTAGCAATGCATGTTGTGGCATATTTTGCATTTGTTTGCATTTTGCAAATGCGATTTGCAAAATGTGTGGTTAATAAACCATCAATATGCATCAAGATCGAAGAAAAAACGCAGTTTTAAAAGTTGGCACGCATCGTGCTTTATACAGAGTGACCCTTATTAAGCCGAGGGTCACCTAGCCAACTGACGTTGTTAGTGAATACACATTGTTCACAAGTATATACCGCCAATCACCTCATTGTGATTGGCGTTTTTTCTTTTTAGAGTTCAATAATTTGCCTCTCATCGCCCGAATCATCTGATTCGCCACACTTGTTATAACAACTTGGTTGCCTTGGACACACTGCTCCTCTTGAACAAATCAATCTTGCTTGAGTTTGAATCCCTCGTTCGATCCAATTGATGTTGAGAATTTTGGCAATCGTTGTGAGATCTTTCTTGATGTGCTGTGGAATCACAGTACTACCACCGGAAGACACACACAGTGACTTCAACTCTTCAGCAATCGCAATCGCATCACCACCTTGGGCTGAAATCGCTGGATTGAGGTCAATACCTGCACACAGAACGCGATTATTACCTGCAGGGTCAAATACGTTGACCGATTCACAGCAATAGATGCGGGGTTCGTTACCGACGTTAAGAATCGAAATTTGCGCCGAGCTGGTGTCCAGCGGTTGTGATAAGCGGCGGAATACCGCCCAGTGCTGACAAGGGTCATTGACTTTACGCATGTTCCCCCAAGGCAGAGGGATACCATTACCGCGATATACGGCTTTCAGTTTGCCTGGACCATAGGCATCAAAGTAATGCCAGTGTGGGTATGGCGACACTACCGTCATGCGGCGCATCGCGACAGAAGGCGAGACGCCCGCTTTTTTGTGAACATCAATTTCATAGCCAGAGCGGTCAAGTAACTGACGAAATGGCACTTTCGGACACAACAACGCCCCAGCAAAGAAACTCGACTCGAAATCGCGCCACGCTTGTAAAATATCTTGTGAGTTGAGTTCAGAGTTAGAAACCTGCGAACCGCTTTGTTCCCAGTTGTTCTGGTGACCAATCGACAACACGTTATTCATGCCGTCACTGCTGTGCAGCACTCGGTGCCCAATGTATACCGCTAAGTCGTACTTCAATCGAGTCGGGTAGTCTCGCATGCGCTTGTTGAGGTAGATGGTCCCTGGTGCTTCCATAAACGAGGTGATCAACTGCTTGGCACTCACACCGAGTTCATCAATCACATCTTGTGGCGCGCGGTCTACCCAGCGAATATCCAATCCCATGCTTTTCGCAATATCAATCAGATCCTCTACCGAAAGATTAAGACGTTTTAAGCCAACCTCTTCTGCAGCTCGTTCTAAGTCCGGGAAGTGGTTTTGGTGGTTCTCTTGATGCGCTCGAATCAAGAGATGAGCGAACTGACGCCCCGTGATGCCGGTTTGAGAGAGCATTTCCGGTATCGCGATTTGTAGGATGTCGTTAGAGAATAAAAAGCTTGGTTCGAGCGCCATTCCGTTGATGCCACCACGATTACCTTTGTTGGGGGTAATGGCTTCTAGCTCTGGTTCATCGTCCAAAAACCAAGCGGGTTCTTTTTGGAAAACTTCGGCAATCACTTCCAACATATCAATGCTCGGAACGCGTTTTCCACGTTCGATCATGGATAAGTAAGAAACTGACGGAGCGTATTCAGGATTAATCCTAACGCAACGCGCAGACAAATCTTCCATCGTTAAATGGTTGTTCTTCCTTAGGTTACGAATTTTCGTTCCTAAGAAGTGAGATTGGCGGATAAGACTTTTTGACACAGACATTTTGTAAAATTCACATTGTAAAATTTTTGTTGTGAAATTGTAGTCAATATTTCGCTAGTCTACATAATGAGCAGGCAAGGAAATTAACCATCAACTTCACAGATTTGCCTGAAACTTAAACAGAGGTTTTAAGTTTTTACTCTAGGAAGAGTGTTTAAGTGCGAGGAAACGACGATGAATATGCTGAACTTCGATAAAAAAGACATCCAACAACAAGAACGCCCATTTATCGCTGAAGCCGTATTTGCCGTCGAGGCGGTAAGTGCTGAGCAGCAGAGCGAGAAGCAAGTTAAGGCGAAGCAACTACTGGACCGTATGTTCCCATTGGAGAGTGGGTCACACCAAGATGTATCAAGTTACGTGATCGACTACAGACACGTAATGGCGTACTTCAAGGACGGCACACACAGTGGTCTGAAAAGTCCAAAGCATTTTGTGGCGTACACAGGAGAGAAAGAAGATCCAAAATCGATCCTATTCAAAGATGAATCAGGCAGTCACGTTGAAGTAATGTTCGGTTGTCACAAAGGCACGGGTTGTGTGGAGTTGATGGACATTGACGACATCCAACTGGAAACGCGTACTACCTTTAGCCCTGAGCTAATTGGTAATGCACCGACCGCGATGCGTCATTGGATCAGCTTAATCAAAGGCGATAAGAAAGGAAAGCCAATGGCGTGCAGTGAAGACAAAGAGTACACTGCGAAAAATGGCGACGATTACTTCTTAAGCTACTGCTATAGCATTGATTAATGAGCTAAGAAGTACAGAGAATAACGAGCCAGCCCAAGAAAGACAAAACCCCAAGCACTTGCTTGGGGTTTTGTTTATATTTTCAGCCAGTTCGAATGGCTTTCGCCTGTTCGTTTTGACTGTGTTAAAGCGGCATTACGCGGTTACGACCGAGTTGTTTCGCTTCATACAATTGTTTATCAGCTTTGTTTACGATGCTATCGAGCGTGTCACCAACTTCAAATTCTGCAACACCAAAAGAGGCGGTGATGCTTTGTACTTGGCTCCCTGAACGTTTGTCACGAACACGCAGCTTTTCAATCATTCGACGAAGCGTATCAGCGTATTGTCGACCGATTCGCAGTGACTTGTTTGGTACGATAAGGGCAAACTCCTCACCCCCAAAGCGATAAGCACTGATGCCGTCACGACAACTTTGTTGCAGTCGACGAGCAATGGCTTTGATCACGGTATCTCCGAATAGATGACCGTAGTTGTCATTGAATGCTTTGAAGTGGTCGATATCCAACATGATCAGCGTCATTGCTTGGTTGTTATCGATCAGCATTTGCAGGTCGTTATCGAAAGCGCGACGGTTATACAGGTTGGATAAGCCATCGAACAAGGCGTCTTTCTGCACTTCTGCTAGCTGATTCTTAAGGCGAGAGATCTCTTCGCTAGCCGTTGTGAGTTGGCTATTTAGGAACTTCGTCGAGTGGCGTATTTCACGAGACTCTGCAACAAGCTGACGCACTACATTCATCACTTCTTCGATGCTGAGGCTATTGTCTTCAACTTTTTCTAGTTTGTTAAAGCTCTTATCCACCATGTCGGAGAAGGAGGAGGTGTCGGTAATCGTGTCAGTCATCGAGCTAGATACTTCGCCCAAAAGCACTTCTACATTTGTTTTGAGTTCTTCTAAGCTGGTTTCTGCTTTACTCGCAACATAGCTGTTATAGAGCTGCTTATGCATTGCTGGTGGGCAGACGTCATAGTTCTCAAGAACCATATCTAATTCTTGATTCAGCTCTGGGATAGTTTTGTCTACGTAGGTGTACCACAGTGCGTAGTTGGCTGGTGTTGCCGCTACGTGGTTTTTAATCATCAGTGGTACCGCTTTTTTTAGGTTCGCGGTTGATTTCTTAAATTCGTCGGTCATTTCTGCAGTGTTACAAGCAAAATGGAATTAAGCTAAGGGTAACGGATATAAAACAATATCGCTTTATTTTTTGTCATTTTTGCTTGGTTTTCTTAAAAAATATGAGCAAATAATCAAATGGTTTCATGAATATTAGTCTTGATTTTAAAATTTCATAAAATCCTTCGTAACATTCTATTTACCATAAACACCCCTGATATTAGATGTTAGAAAAATCCTTAGAAAAGCCT
>NZ_CAWMYL010000089.1:0-2534 GCF_963871815.1 Vibrio sp. L85 | reverse complement strand
ACTTCAACTCCGCGATACTGAGTCATCTTCTGGGACACTTTGAAGCGACAGGTGATGAAGAAAAAGCGGCTATCACTCGTGCTGTTTCGCCCGTTGCATGGCAAAATATCAACTTAAGCGGGACGTATAACTTCACCAATACCGGAAAATTTCCTGATATTAGTGAAATTACGAAGCCAATCGTGGATGATTAAGCTTGGAAACGAAAGTAACCCACAGCTGGAGGCTATATAATACAAAGCCTGTAGCATTCTATGTTACTTTAGAGGGGAAAATCCCTAGAACCCCGTAATGGGACAGAAAGGAGCCGATTGGCTCCTTTTTTGCTTTTATGTCGTGTTAAGCTTTTGTTTTTTTATCGATGTAGGTTGAGGGTAGCTTTTGGGACAATACAAGTATGTTGTCATAAGCTTGCGAATTCAATAGATGGTGAGATGATTTTCAAAACTGCAAATCAAGTCGCCTCTTATGGAAACTCAACTATCAATTGCTCCACCAGCGATATGTTCATCAATAGAACATTCAACCTTGCAACAATCGTCAATAACAACAGGGGTTCTTGCTATTGATACGATACTGGGCACCGATGGCTACAGTGCCGACCGCATGATAGAAGTGGCCGGGATGCCGGGAACAGGCAAGACAACGCTCGTATTGCATAGCATTGCATGTTGTCAATCAATGGGGCTAACCGCTGCATACTTAGAGCCTGAGTGCGCTCTAGATTTACGATATGCAGAGACATTAGGTGTTGACCTGAACAATCTCATATTTGGTCAGCCTAAAACTGCAGAGCAGTGCTTTGAGATGGCCTTATCATTACTGGCTTCAAAGACTGTGAAGATGCTTGTCATAGATTCAATCGCATCTCTGGTTCCAAGATCTCAATATCGTAATGACAATTGGGAGGATAAAGATGATGCGATAGAGATGTCACGCCTATTGGCAAAATGGTTTTCAAAGCTTCGATTAGCTCTTAAAGGTACCGATTCAGTAGTAATATTCACTAATCAGCTACGGAGTAAAACAAGTCAGTTCGGTGATGCCTATTATGTAAGTTACGGTGGTATCCCTGTAGAGCGTTTTATGGCTACGCGATTACTTCTAAGTAAAGGTAATGAAATCCTCTTAAGAAAATTTCCTGTTGGCCAACATTGCATTATCGATGTGGTTAAGCATAAAGATGGTTTGTGTGGTAATAGAACGCAGATACCACTTCTCTATCGTAAAGGATTTTCAATTAGCTATGACACAATGACCAAGGCTCTTAGATACGGAATACTAACGCGCACTCGTTACGGCTACTATGCATTTGGTAAGCTATTAGGTGTTACAGGGAAGCATGCCAAGGATACATTGGATAAGACGCCGAAGTTGCGACTTCTTATCCACAGAGAGGTTTTAAAGTCTTGGGTCAATGGAAATGACGGGGCCGGTTGATGCCCCGTTTTCAATATTACTTGCAGTTATATATAGCTACAGCGTAGAAGTCGATGCCCGGATTGGAAATGGCCTGATAGCCAATGCTACCAATGGTGCACTGGGCGCCGGCTTGGTACAAGCATCGCTGGACACCATCTTTTACTTTACAACCACTGCTTAATTCACTCTGAGAGTAACCAGATAATACCTTCATATATCCACCAGGATTAGGTACTTGTGTTTGAGATGCGCTTTGATATACCCAGCTACCGTAAACAACTTTACTTCCTGTTGCTCCTTGTGACTGAGAAGTGTCAATAACGCGATTCTCTGGCCTTGTAGTTACAACGGTTGTCCCATCCTTGTAAGACCATGTTCTTACTTGCATCTGTTTACAGCTTCGTGTCTGTGTAAACCCGGTACCACTTGCAACTGAACCCGTACCTGGTGACCAGGAACTGCAGCTGTATACACCTCCAGAATTTGACCAGCCTGAAACTGTCACAGCAAGCGTCCTTGTCTGGTCAATAGTTATAGCTCGAGTAATGTTCTGTAGCTCACCAACATTCCTTATTTCTCCAGTGACGGCGTTTTTCTCCTGCTTTTGTTCTGTTCTTGTTTGGTTCTGCCTGTAGTTCCTTGACTGGTCAAAGTTTGCTGTTTGAGCAACGATTGGAGGCTCCCAAGAAGAATAATCATAAGGTGAATCAATGTTCGTCCATTCACCAAATGCAGATGCAGTCCTTAACCAAGGATTTTTGGTGCCTGGTACAGTCCGATATTTGATGTCATCGATACTCTGTAGTTGAGGGTGTGTGCCAATAACCTCACTACCGACCTTGTAAGTCCATGTACGAGTTTGATCCTGTTGGCAGGTATACGTTTGGTCGACGGTCAGCCCTTCATAGGTTTCGGAGGCCGGTGGTACCCACTCGCCACAGTCATGCAGATCACCGACATTCACATATGCGTTAACGGATGCTTTCACATCTCTTGATTCAGTAGCGGCTCGATAATCGTATTCGGTTACAGGGTCACCGTGATTACGAATCTCCCCGACGTTCGTGTCTTTGTCGCGGTCTTGACGTTCCCGCGTATACACGTCCTTGTAT
>NZ_CAWMYL010000088.1:0-1260 GCF_963871815.1 Vibrio sp. L85 | reverse complement strand
AGAAGTGGCCCCCAAATTTCGGACATGACTTTAAGTGATTGATCTGTTTTGATAGTACCCAGAAACACTGGAACAGATTATGACTAGAAAACGTAGAAACCACTCTCCTGAATTTAAAGCTAAGGTGGCATTAGCGGCTGCTAAAGGTGACAAAACGGTCGCTGAATTGGCTCAAAAATACAACCTTCACGCGAACCAAATCTCTACATGGAAAAAGGAGCTGCTAGAAAATGCAGCTATGATTTTTGCTTCTGAAAGTCAGTTGAGCAAAGATAACACCGAAGAAGTGGACAGGCTTCATGCCAAGATCGGTCAGTTGACCATGGAAAATGATTTTTTGGCCAGAGTGCTCGGTCGTTAGACCGAGCCCAGCGAAAACTCTCGCTGGTTAAATCCACACCATTGCCAATTAAACGCCAATGTGAACTGCTCAATATTGCTCGTTCAACGGCTTACTATCAGCCTATCGGACTCTCCGTTGAGGAAATTGAATTACGCCGTATCATCGACGAAATTCATCTTCAGTATCCCTTCATGGGGAGTCGACGCATTCGTACTGAGTTAGCAAAAAAGGGGCATAATGTTAATCGCAAGCGCGTCATTCGTATCATGCGTGATATGGGCATTGGAGCGATTTACCCTAAACCCAAAACGACACTGGCAAACAAAGCACACAAGGTTTATCCCTATCTGTTGCGTAATGTTGAAGTCACTTACCCGAACCAAGCTTGGGCGATTGATATCACCTATATACCAATGGCTAAAGGGTTCCTGTACTTAGTTGCCATTATTGACTGGTATAGCCGTAAAGTATTGTCCTGGCGGCTCTCTAACACTATGGATACGAGCTTTTGTATCGAAGCTCTTGAGGAAGCGCTTAAGCACTATGGACCGCCAGATATCTTCAACTCAGATCAAGGCAGTCAGTTTACTAGCTCTGAGTTCACACAGAAATTAACTGGTCATGGTGTACGGATTAGCATGGATGGAAAAGGTCGCTGGGTCGACAACGTTTTTATCGAACGATTATGGCGTAGCCTGAAATATGAGGAGGTTTACTTAAAAGCTTACACGACACCGCGTGAAGCCGAGCTTGAAATCGGTAACTACATGGTGTTTTATAATGAAGAGCGTAACCATCAAGGACTCAATGACCTCACTCCTGATGAAGCCTACTTCGGCAGGCAAAGATACGCGGCATAAGCGGGATCAACCACTTAAGAAATTAGCTTATGTGTCCAACCACTGGGGTCCACTTCT
>NZ_CAWMYL010000087.1:0-655 GCF_963871815.1 Vibrio sp. L85 | reverse complement strand
GATCAGTATCTTGAGCTTTCCGTGATCGGCCTCGATCACGTTATTGAGATACTTCACCTGCCGGTGGGCCGTCTCCCGGTCCAGCTTTCCTTCGCGCTTCAATTCGGTGATCGCTGCACCATAGCTCGGCGCTTTGTCGGTATTGAGCGTGGCAGGCTTTTCCCAGTGCTTCAGGCCTCGCAGGGCCTTGCCCAGGAACCGCTTCGCTGCCTTGGCGCTGCGGGTCGGCGACAGGTAGAAATCGATCGTGTCGCCCCGCTTGTCGACTGCCCGGTACAGGTAGGTCCACTTGCCCCGCACCTTGACGTAGGTTTCATCCAGGCGCCAGCTCGGATCAAAGCCACGCCGCCAGAACCAGCGCAGCCGCTTCTCCATCTCCGGGGCGTAGCACTGGACCCAGCGATAGATCGTCGTATGGTCGACCGAAATGCCGCGTTCCGCCAGCATTTCCTCAAGGTCGCGATAGCTGATCGGATAGCGACAATACCAGCGCACCGCCCACAGGATCACATCACCCTGGAAATGGCGCCACTTGAAATCCGTCATCGTTCCGTCCGTCCAATCTCCGCCAAGCATGCTCAAGCTTCACGATTTTTGCAACAGAGCCCACACGAGTATTGAGCATAGTCGAGATTGGTGCAGATCACTTCTGATA
>NZ_CAWMYL010000086.1:0-321 GCF_963871815.1 Vibrio sp. L85 | reverse complement strand
CTCAATAACGTGATCGAGGCCGATCACGGAAAGCTCAAGATACTGATCAAGCCGGTGCGCGGTTTCAAATCGATCCCCACGGCCTATGCCACGATCAAGGGATTCGAAGTCATGCGAGCCCTGCGCAAAGGACAGGCTCGCCCCTGGTGCCTGCAGCCCGGCATCAGGGGCGAGGTGCGCCTTGTGGAGAGAGCTTTTGGCATTGGGCCCTCGGCGCTGACGGAGGCCATGGGCATGCTCAACCACCATTTCGCAGCAGCCGCCTGATCGGCGCAGAGCGACAGCCTACCTCTGACTGCCGCCAATCTTTGCAACAGAGCC
>NZ_CAWMYL010000085.1:0-5350 GCF_963871815.1 Vibrio sp. L85 | reverse complement strand
CATGTTAGTTTCTCCGTGTGAAATGGTTAAATTATCATCTCAAAACTTATGTGAACCGGCGGCTATGCCGCTGGTTCAGTATAAAGGTCGCTGTGAAAAGTTGGAGCAGCATCGTCAAAGCTTATGGCTGTTTCTGAAACATGAATCCATCCCGCTTACTAACAATGAAGCAGAACGGCGCATCCGTGGCAGCGTTATTCAACGCAAAATCAGCTTTGGTACCACCTCTGATGCCGGAGACAAGTTCAGAGGCCGGATGCGCACGTTGGTAGAAACCTGCAAGAAGCGCGGGCTATCAAGCTTATCTGTACTGACAGAGATCGTACAGGCGGTCACTGCACGTCAGCCATATCCAAACGTTCTGGGCCTGTAGACAAAAGTCAATTACCTACTGGTGAACGGTTACCTGCTTTTCATGGTCGTCTAAATCGAGTTCGATAACCTCACGAGGCAAAGTTTTTGGAAGAGGCTTATGCTTGCCGCGTTTCTTCGTTGTGATCGTCGTCGTGACCTCAACCTATTCTTCCTTAGCGGCTTCACATTCCACTTCGTTGAAGAGGTCACCTTGAGATTCATCGTAAGGCTTTAATGCCTCCGAGCGTTTAGCGAACTGGCGGTCGAAGGCTAGCTTGAGCTGTTCAAGTAGCGATTGGAGCTCTTGCTTCCATTGGCTTTCTGATGCCATCAGCGCTTTCACCATCGCTTGTAGCTCGGCAATATCTTGACTTTCTGGGTTGATATTTGGCGTCTTTTTCATAGCATTTATTATACTAAAATCATGCCGTTAACGCTTGGTGAATAAGGCTTTATTATCGCTTAAGTCATTATTCGAACGGATTTATGGCCGATAATCGTGAAGCAAGAAAGCAGTCTATCCAGCTCGAATTGAGTTAGGGTGAACACCTCATTTTTCTCTGTTGATGACCACTTGTACTTGGCTTTTTCGAGACGTTTGTACCAGAAGGCGAAGCCTGTTTGATCCCAGTACAACGCTTTGACTTTGTCGCACTGTTTGTTGGTGAATAGGAACAGTGCACCACTTCCCAAAGGTAAGTCGGTGTCACTTTCAATAATCGCAGCAAGACCGTTTATGGACTTTCTAAAATCGAAGCTTTAACGATACAGATAAATCTCTGGAGCGCTGAGCATGCGTTTCATGACAGCGCACCGATAAGTTTTGCGAGGTAGGCCGCTGGCGTGCCTTGCGGAATGCTCAGTTCAACATCATTGATGAGCAGTGTCATATTAGCCGTTGCTATTTGAGCTTAATACTTTGTTGTCTTTTCGACGACTTTAGCTCTAACGAAACCTTGAGGGGCCTGAGTTTGATTGAGTTGCTGACGTTTAGCATAAAACGTCGAAGAATTTATCTCTTTGAGCTTACAAAAGGCGAGTGTTGATAATGAACTCGATTCAGATTACTCGATAAGCGTTTGCCATTTCAATTCTCCTTATGGATGGAGAATTGATCTTATTATTCGTGCTAGGCAGTTAGAATGCGGGGTTTATGACGCGCTTACGATCTTATTATTCGTGATAAGCGATTAGAATGCGTTATGGAACGATTATGTTCGACCAAGCCTGTAGAGTATTTTCAACTCCTAGATCAACGCCATGCTCGGCGTACAATACAAAACGCCCGATGAAATACATCGAGCGTTATAACTAAAAAGTTTCAACCTATATCAGAACGAGTCAGGTAGGTGAATATTACACCGTTATACCCTTTTTATGGACAACGTCTGCCCACGCAGTGGTAATCGCCACGCGAGATTTGCTGTCTAGGTTATCGATGAATCCATTGTCACCCGCCTGAGGGTCAAAGCCACTCATGGCTTGTACCAGCGCATCAATTGCACTCTCAGACAAGGTGGTGTACTCACGTTCACCCGTCGCGTCTTTCTCACCCATTGCGATGATCACCTGCGCTCGATTACCGTTAAAGTAATCACTGAACGTCACCGAACCAATATGCTCAAACTTCGCTTGGTCACTGTCGCTTGCCGGGTCACGAAGAATAGACAACTTCAGGTCATATCCGCTGCGTTCGAACCACAGTTTCTGCCAATCGATGCCATTGAAGACAATGTTATCTTCGCTGCGAATGTCTTCAACAAGGTTGTCGATAACATCACCGCTCACCACAAAACTGTCCACATCCGTGCCACCTTTGAACGTGTTTTGATAACCACCCAACACCATCAGATCGCGCCCTTCGCCACCGTTGAATTGACTGAACTTAGAGATGGCCGCTGCGATGAGATGGTCCTCGCCCTCACCACCATTCAACACGGCGTGATAGCCCATTAGCTTCACAACATCGTTGCCAGCGCTTGCATTGATACGGTTGTAGTTACCGAAGACATTAGCAAAGTCATTGCCAGCGCCTAGCTCTACTTGGTTGTTGTTGCCAATCGTAACGGAGTAGTCTTGATCATCCCCCGTATCCACACGGTTGAAGTTGCCAGACGTCACCACGTAGTCGCGGCCTGAACCGGTGTCAATTTCACCGCCCTCACCAAAGACAAACGACTGGTCATCACCGGCACCAAGGAAGACATGGTTAATGCGTCCTGCAACCACTGCTGTGTCGTTGCCATCACCGCCAAACATCATGTTTTCACGTCCCATCAGAACGCCCATGTCGTTGCCTTCGCCGCCCGTGAAGATGTTTGACGTGCCTGTTGCGTAGAACACATCATCGCCTCGTCCGCCCCAGAAGTTGTTGTTGTCTCCTAGATACGCTCCGAGATCTTTACCATCACCACCCCAGTTGAAGTTGTAGTTTCCTAGGGAGATGTTGATATCACCATCACCTTGGAGATGACCACTGTTACGAAGGAAATCAAACGTTTTCTCTTTCATATTCAGCAGATCGGCGGTGAGATTCTCTTTGAGATTTTCCATCAGCGATTTCATCTCTTTCTGCTTGTCTTGACTAAAGATAGTGGCGAACAAGTTCGGCAGGTTAAGCGAGTTAAAGCCAAAGGCACGATCTGGTGTTTCTGCTGTTTCAGTGCTGCCATCAGCCACCGTCGCGCCTTGTGCACTGTTTACGTTCGCACCATTAACAGAAACCGAAGAGTTGTCCTCTTCTGGCGCCTTCTCTTTCAGTCCATGAGTTTCAGCAAAAGACTTAATGCCATCCGCACCCATGTTGATACCCGACTTCAAGCTATCCAGTAACTTAGCCGGGTCGACAAAGGCTTGCAGTTGATCACCACTGAACTCACCAATGACCTCCAACATCTCTTTGAGAATCGCTACACCATCAACGGCTTCACCATTACGCGAAACAATGTGACCTGGCGCGGTGTAATCCACACCAAAAATATCCGCTAGCGTGGTCTCGGCTCCTACACCCGCTAACTGCCCAAGTAGCTTGTTCTTAAGCTGACGAGGCAAATCTTCTGGCGTGTAGGTGAAGGTTGTCTTAGCCTGACCCGTAGCAGAGAACTGCTGTGTCATGAGGCCAAACAGTGAACCTAGGTTGGTATCCAAAATAGACTGGATGTTGTCACCAAACATGAAGTTCCAGTTACCTGTCGTGACTTGGATATCCGCACCTTGACCACCCACAGCAAAGTTAAACGCAAGCTTTTCATTGGCTTGACGAAGCTTATCTGCACGGCTGAGCTTGCTGGTGTCAGAATCGCTATTGCCGCTTAGCCATTGGTTGTACTGCTTGTTCAGAGTCGCTTCTGCATCGTGCCTCAAGCCACGGCTGCTTCGCTCATTCTGTGAGTCCAGTTCAACCAAGCTGGTGTAATCAACACTGCTGCTCTGATCCAAACCAGACATATCTTTGACGAATTTCTTCGCGCCAGACAATGTCCATTGCTGCTCTTGAGCCGCGAGCCAATCTTTGCCCTCACCCGAAGTGGCAATGCTTTGCAGTACGCCCGAAATACGAGCGGCACCATCGAACGGATTAACCAATGGCGGAGTCGGAATTGACTTGTCCATCATCACAATCAGATCATTACTTCGACCTAAGTTGAAGCTCACATTACGATTACCGATGAACATTTGCGCACCTTCCAGTGCCTGATAACCACCAATATCGAAGCTGTGCTTGCTCTCACCATTGCCAATGTGAACCATGACGTTATTGTCACCAAAGGTCAGCGACTTAAAGCCACCCGTGCCGACTTTAATGCCCACATTCGATGTGCCCCAGTTCACTGCCGTAAACTCACCATCACCCACATTGACTTGAATGTTACCTGAGTAGCTGAGTTTATTGTTTGCAGAAGAAGATGAGGTTTCTGTCTCCGCTTTGCGTTTTTCTGGCGCATCAAACACATCATTGTTGTCACCGATTGCACCACGAGCTGGCTCGTCAACGTCGCTGACACCAATACGAGAGAGATCGATGTCGCCTTCCGCAATTCCATTGCGAATACGTTCATCCTTGGCAACAACTTCACCTTGCTCGTCCCAGCTTAGCGAAACTTTGTTGTTTTCGGCTTTTTGGACCCAATCGCCATTCGCGTCCTTGGTATGTTTACGCCCTGCCTCGTCTACGGCCAGTTCAGAACTGCGTACAGAGACATCGACACGAAGACCATTCGCATCCATCGCGTTAATAAACTGATGACCAAAGCCTTTTTGCTTGTCGTCACTCACCAAAGAACAACCAACAATACTGATATGGTCAGGCTTATTGTTGATGTTTTCCGCTTGATTAAACGACTGTTGGAACTTGGCCAATTTCACTGCCAGCTCATCGGCACTGTAGCCACTTAAACGCGTGTTGTTACTTTCTGAGTCATCTCGACCATGACCTACTAACTGCCAACGTAGCTTTCCATCCAGCTTTGACGGATCGCCATACACCACGCGATAGTTGCCGTCTGAGTCGATCTGCACCACCACACTGCTTTCTGGGTGCTTACCCGCAAGGTTCGCAGCGGCTTTTGCAACGACATCATCGTTCTCCATTTGCACGATGATTTGACCATCAAAACGGCTTTCACCGCCGTCCGCTGTCGGAGTCACAACAACACGTACCCAGTCATTCACATTTTGGTTGTGAAGAGCGATATTTGCGCCACTCAAACTGTCCTTGAACGTAAAGATTTGCGCTAAATCGACCACGACCTTGGTTTTATCACCCAATGCTTCGAGATCGCTCGCGACTCCACCCGTAGGCTTTTTAATCGGTGTAGCGTCAAACACAGGTAGATCGAGGATCCCCTGCATGGTGGTCTTGTCACCGAAGGTCGGCTTGTAGCTTGCTAACGTGTTGCCATCCATTATCACCACGCGGTTGAAGATCGCTTCACCTGCGTCGTTTTTGCCCAGCTTATAGCTTTGAGCCATGTTCAGATCGGACTTGCCGAAGAAA
>NZ_CAWMYL010000084.1:0-37270 GCF_963871815.1 Vibrio sp. L85 | reverse complement strand
CCAAGGCACGACAACACCTGCTAATGCTGGTAATGCCGCGCAAGGTCAGGGTGGTGATTCATCCGTGTCGATAGATTCTAAAACAGTGGCTGGTACTAATGGTGCTCCAGATCGTATCGATGTTACCGCTGATGGTTTCAAGGATATGATGCAAGCCGAAAACGGTAGTAAGTTGGAAATTGGTGGTGAAGAATTTACCAAGGTAGCCAGTGGTACTAACTTCGGCATGGAATCCGTGAAGTTAGAGAACACGCAAACCGGTGAGAACCATTATTTATATAACAGTGAATCAAAGGGTAGTAATCTTTCCATTGAAAAATAGGGTTGAATAAAACCATTAAGCCAGGGCATTGCTCTGGCTTTTTTCATTTTTGCTATTGCGGAAGGATTGATGTGTGTTTTCATATTGTTAATTAGATAAAGGAATGTGATTTAAGTTTATGAAGAAAGTTGTCCTAATTTCAGTGCTTTCGCTTTGTTCATCAGGGCTATTAGCTCAAGAAATCCAATTTACGGGGACTGGTGTTTATCAACTTGGTGAATTCGATAGCATAAACTCAGCAAAGTCTATAGCAGAACAAAAAGCCTTTGAAAGTATCAGTGAGCAGGTTACCGATAGAGTGTTATCAATAAAGAGCATGGATAGCAATGGGTATCTAAGTCGGGCGAGCTGGTTGTTAAATGGCGCGACAATTAGCTCTAGACGCACAGATGAATCCATCGGCGCCTGTGTCAGTGAAGAGGGTACTTGTGCAACCGTATCTGTTAAGGCTGTCATCGATACCGAACTGGCAGACAAGGTATTGAAACAAATGTACCTTGATAAAAAGGTTCAGCAGGTTCTAGAACAATTGATTGTTGATGATGAACGCTTCGAATCTTATGTACTCAATGGCGATAGCATTGATGTGGCTAAATTAAAAGAGCGTCAGAGTAAGCGGAACGAAATTGTTGAATTGATTAGTCGCCTGCCAGTAAGCAAAACGGCGAGAAGTGTGGACACTGAATTTCTAGAAGGTTTGTTAACAGAAAAGGGTAAGTATGACCTAAAGCAAATTGGCAAAGAAAACAAGAAAACTACGTACAAAGCTTTACTTGGTAAGTTGAAAGAGAATGTGTCATATGAAATTGTTCAGCAAGTTCCCGTTGTTAATAGTGATGGCACAAGTGGGGTTCGCTTAAAGCTGAAAGTCAGTACGGACGGCGCAGAAGATCTTGTAGAGTGGGTGACAAAGGAGCTTGGAGTCTCGGAAGGTGACTGGAGTGACTATCCAGATACGCGTGTCTCTACAAATAAAAAGGTTTTCACTTACCATCCAGGAACAGCCGTGGCCGGCTTGCAAGATGCGATTACAGTGACCCAATTGGATGATAATGCAAGAGAGCCCGGTAGGTATCTAGTTGGTTATGGTGTTGATAATGTCACGTATGACAAAGCAAGTAACAAGATTGATGGACGACTTGATCCCGATAAGATAGCAGTTCTCAAGGCTTTGTCTAAATACCGCGTCTGCTCAGAAATCTCTTTGTTGGGATATGAGATTGGAAAACAATGCATCGCTGGTGGTGCAGGTAACAGCCGAAATGAATACGTTTCTCCTGTGTGGGATAAGGCTACACCGTATGTTTGGTTTACTAAGGATAAGTCTGAGTTTAACGTCTATGTCCCATTATCATTAGAACGGTTGCGCGATACCGAGAAAATGAGAAAGTTAAGTCTCAGATATACAAGTTATGTAACTACGGATTAAGGTGTCGGTTTGAAAATCAAAGTTTTAGCAATGTTGTTCGTTATTATTGTCGGTAGTAGTGTTTATGCCAGTTCGAATGAATCATTTATCGATCGTATTATGAATTATGGCAACGTGTTACCAAAGCCCTTAGCTGAAATTGACAATGCATATTTGGATGGTCATCTAAGCGCTATCGTTGAACAAGGGTTGAATCTAAAAGACGAACTGTTTGATAGATTTCAATAGTACGAAGATCAAAAAAGCCACCGCGAGGGTGGCTTTTTACTTGTGGTAATATAATGACAAATATTCTTACTTTCTTAGGCGAGAGTATCCTAGAAAATCTGGCCAACTAGTCCATTCGTTGCTTTGGTCATAATGCTTGTCTGGGTTACATGGCACCACAGACAGGTTCTTGGGGTCGTTACGGCGACCTTCACGAAATTCTAGATAACTTTTGAACCCATAGCCTTTGACTAACTTCTTCGCTTCTTCAAAAGTCACATAAGCTGATTTTTTAGGGCACAATAATTCAGAAAACTTCACATCGTATTTTTTATCAGGGGCTGATGGAATGAAGTCTGGTCGCTTACCGGATTTAGAAATTTCACGAAACTGAGTGACCGTGTAAACTTTGTTATCAGCAAACCACTTCTTACATTCTGCCATGTCGCAGAATTCATCTTTGATGATTTGTGTTGCTTTGGTTGCAGTGCCTAAGAAACTTGGCCAGCTGACCCACTGGTCTCTACGACCAAAATATTTTGATGGATCTCCCGGAATGTTGCGTGGACGAGGTGTGCCGCCTTTACGAACATTATGGAATCCGAACCATTCACGCATGCTTTTGATGTTGTTCTCATGAGCGTACTGCTGAACTTCTTCGTAAGAAAGCATGTCCTCTGGAGTAGCCAGAGTGTCGGTATCTTTAGCTTCAATTGTACTAATTTCTTTATTCATATTCGTCACACTTCTTTTATCGAAGATCGGGCTAGGGTCTTCGTGTATTTGGACATTACTGCCTCTTTAGGTAGAGGTGTAGCCTTTTTATGATTGGCTTACCGCCAATCTTTGAGTCTGATCTTACACATCGTCTAAGCGATGAATCGTAATCCAACAGAGGACTGACGGTTACGGGTTGATCTTGAACAATAATTATGGGGAGATGCGCGCTTAATTGGGGCGTTTCCTCACAATCAGTATTTACGGCTGCACTTACCCTAACTGGGCGTTTGATACGCAACTCCGAACCAGCGGGTAGACGCTGAATATCGGTAACTTCCCCATTCAAAAATGACTCCCATTCTCTGGGGTCTTTCCCTTTAGGTGGATGCTTGATTTGCTTCTTAATGGAAGCAATTACTTCATCCTTGTTTGTTTTGTACGTAACGAACTTATTCGTCCAGAAAAAGCCCATGTAGCTTATGTTTTCGACAGCATACAAACTACGGTATAGCTGCTTAGTTATCAATCCAGGAAAAAGCGAATGAACAATGTCATGCTTTTTCTTGGGGCCATCTATTTTTAGCACTGCAGACTTGAATAAGTCCTTATGCTTATTAATGCGGCCGATCATTTCTTTTATGTTGCTATTAGAACTTCCAACTTGTATGTAGCCGGGTAGTCTAAAAACAACTTTGGTCGAGATACCTTGTTCGCCGTACAATTTTTTGTAAGAACGAAGTCCTTCATAAAGTGCGAGTTCGTCTTTTATCGTATCGACTGGTATTTCGGTAACATCGACATGTTCTTTTGCTTTTGGAACTGATGGTAGCTTGTAGACTTCCGCACCAATGAGATCTGATGCACTTATGGAATCACTCAACTCAACAAAGAGATCATTTATGATTCCCATTTGATTTAAAAGTTCTTGTTTGATCTTTAAATCTGCATCAGCCATTCATAAACCTACTAAGAAACTACTCATTCCAAAAGCTATGTATGTAATCTATACACATTTTGTCTAACTTGTAACCTTATAATATCCCAATCTGTATAATTATGTTGTCTAATTTTTAAGACATTTAACGTAAATCACTAAATTTATAGGAAATTATTGCTTTTTCATATCAGTTTCAAAAACTGTCTGTAGTAGTGCTACGAGCAGTGTTTAATTATCTGCAAATTTCATTACGGTTTCAATACAGTTAGTTTGTAAAAGGATGTAAATACTAAGCGTTTTATAAAGTCAGTCGTGTCATTAAACAGTAAACATTTCGAAATAAACCCGTGGTATCTCCATATACACTTGTTTTTACTTAACAATTCTCATGCCAAACACAATCGATTTAAAAAAGTTTTCACCTTCAATAATAAGCGTTAGAATGTGATTAAAATTATTGGAGATTGAGGTTTACGTTTGAAATGAGGATAGTTCACACGAGTTTTTTGATAAGTCTAATCTTATCGACATCTGGCTGTAGCCTTTTTCAGCCACCAGCAGATGAATCTCAAGAAGAACCAATGACATCTGTCGGACAACTAACAGGTCCTGAACACTTGTTTGAGGATAACAACCAGAATTACATGCAAGAACAAATGGCTAAGAACCAAGCAGCTAAAATGACTCGAAGTGAGCAGATTGAACTGGCGGTTGAAGCGGCAGTTAGTGACAGGGTAGAACCAATCCTGTTGTCGCAACCACCTCAACACACAGTTTATTTCACATTTAGTTCATCTGTAGTTGAGCAGAAATGGAATGAACAACTCAAGCAGCATGTGAACTATCTTTCATCTGATAAAAGCATCCGTCTTTTAGTGGCTGGCTTTACTGATTCGAAAGGCTCTGCCGACTTTAACTTAAAGCTTGGTCAGCTGCGGTCTAACAATGTTTGTAAAATGCTCGAAACTCTAGGAGCACGAAAAGAACAGTTAACTTGTGTGAGCTATGGAGAAACACATCCCGCAGATCCTGGTAGTTCAGATGAAGCTCGAGCGCGAAACCGTAGGGTCGAATTGCTTTACTAGAAATATAAAGGCGCTCAACCAGTTGAGCGCCTTTAAGCTAGTTTGGGTTTGTGAAAATTGGCTGAATAAGCCTTGATTTGCATAAGCGATGGACTTCATCAATTACGTGATGACCGTGTTCTGAAATGATGATCGCGTTCGTGTCTTCATCACGAGTTAAATGACCAGCCTCAAGCAGTCGATTGATTATCGAATTACCAAAGTCTGAATCTTCGTTGTGAGTAGCGAACATTGCTAAATCTTCTTCACTTACAGATGTTTGCTCATGTACATAAGCGATCGTCATATATTCTTTTAATGTCATATTCCCAGTACCTAGACGACGGTCTAGTGCACTGATAGCTCCAAGCCATGCAGAAACCATTTTAACTCCTTAATACTTCGATTTTAATAACAAGCGTTTTATATGTGTAATCATATGACAACATACTTCTTTTGTCATTGACTTGATTATCCTATTACGTATGTCATTGGAAGTTATGCGCGATGTATCAACTAGTTGTCTTTAAATTGGTAAGGCTGTTTTGTAGAGAAATTATTCAGTTAATTATCAATATGAATTTTTTTGATAGTTGAAGCGTTAAATTTCTTAATGTTTTTGGTAGTATGACCACGATTTCAATCAAGAGCGTTACTAAATGACAATCTTAAAACCAATTTGCTATGGGGCTGTCGTGTGAAGTTGTTTATAGATTTAAAACTAATTGCATTAGGGCTAGCTATTGGCTGGGCTGCTAAGAATGTAGTTAGCAACGTTACACAGAATTATGCGGTATATGGATTCTTAGACCGTCAAATGGATTGGTCAATTCTAAAGCCTACTTCAATGCAAGATTGGCCCTCGGTTGACGCCAGGGTAGAGCTATCTCCGAAAATGGATGGCAAGGGTAACGATTCATGTTTGTTTGTGTTACCAGTCAAGCCAGAATATTCAATCGTTTCAAAACTAGAAGATGGAACCAAGTTGTGCTGTAGCGTTTCGGACAGCTCTGTGTTTGTACCTTACAGAGAGACAGAAGAGGCTACCGAGTACTTCTGTGGTAACTACCCAAACCAGCAAATTGTTCGCGTCCTTAAAAACCAACCCTAAAGCAGATTTGCTTAGGGTTGGAACAAACTTTTGAAATAAACCTAATAGAACAAATCAAGTGTTCAAGTTATTTTGTAGCTGCGGGTCTTTTGGAGGAATGATCACAACAGTTGGGTGTTTGTCTTTGATGTCAGCGAGCGTCTGAACTGCATTGTCTAAGTTATCAGTCATGCCCGGCCAGAAACCTATCTCTACTTCCTGCTCTTTTTTCTTAGCAATAAGTTCTATATAAAAATATACAAGAGTTGAAAGTGCCACTCGAAAGCCTCGAATAGCTGCTACAATCTCGAACCCTTCTTGTTGCGCGTCCATTAGACGATCTTCAATGGCCAATGGAGGCATCTCCTGTTCTGGTTTTTCAAGTGTTTGCTTCATATTAACTTTTCTTATTCTCTATACACGATTAAGTACATGTATTGTGCTTCTCTATGCCTATGGTGTGGCACTATCGCACTAAGTGACAGTTGCAAATTGGCAACCAGTTAAGGCTATTATCAAATTATTTTTTTCTAGTTGTGATGATTTTTCTATGCAATGTAAGGGCATTAAATCAGCCTCTACTACCCTAAATGCAAGTGATTCTTACTTTTGATCTAGTGCAATGCTACCACTCGAATTTTCACATATTACCTGTTAAACAATTTCAAACGCTTTATAATGATTACGAAGTAGTCAGGAGGGTTTGCAAGTGTCAAACAGGCTAAATACGTATCTATCCGAAAAGTTTTATCCGTTGTACAAGTTAACTAGAAACGATCTGTTTAATGGATTGCGACCGATTGAAAAGAGTGATGGTAAATCCTGTAGCCTCGTATGCCCGTCTTGTTGGGGTAATGATGCCTTCCATTACTTTGGTACCGCAAGCATTCGCTGTAATAGCTGTCATCAACACACAACGCTAGTAAGCGCGTTATGCCTACTAGACGAGGTAACAGAACAAGAGGCAGCTAAACGTCTACTTGAGAGTGCTGGATTTGCGTCACCACCGATAGTTGACATTACTGCAGAGCCCCACGATAAAGCAGAAACTGAATCTAAAAAATCATCCGCGATTACAACCAGATGGCTGCTTGACCAATTACGTCTGTGGCTAAAAGATAATGATGACGCTATAGAATCTTTATTGAGCAGTGGTTGGGAGAAGGAATTACTGTTCAAAGCGCCAATTGGGTACCTTCCGTCAAGTAGAGCAATTCAAAATGTTGTGACGGATAGACTTCCTACGTCCCTTTATAAGTCTGTACGCAAGATTAAAAACGGTATAGTTGTACCGTGGGTACTACCAAATCACGATGTATTCCTATGGGGTTACAATGATTCCCTCCAACAAAACCAACCTAGTTTTGATATTAGCATCAAGCCCAGTTCACCTTGTCATTTGAACCACCCGGTCAATTTAAAGTCTGAGTGGCTCCTTGTTGTCGAAGACCCGATTTTGGCAAGTCTCTTGTTAGCAAGGCGAATCCCCGCTTGTGCTGTTGGTGATGAATCGTTGAGTGAGTTAAGCAGCAAAGGGTTGCAAGGCGTAAAAAAATCAATATTCATCCTCGCGGAAGCGGATTCTGTAGCGGTGAAGAATATTCAGAAATACTCTCCAAATGCAAAGGTAGTTGAAGAGGTCAAACCGATAGCATTTGGTCCTTATCATGGCGCTTACTATCGTAGGTTTACGAAGTGGCATGTATCTCGATTTAAGAAAATAGCCACAGTGGTTCCGAATAATGTCCTTAGTGACGAACAAATCATATTAATGCTATCCGCTTTAGTAGATGCAGAAATGTCCTTTGACGACGCAGTAGAAGTGCTTGAAATCAAAACCGGTAAAAGAGTCACCATCGCCCAGGTTAAATGAAAGGTATTGTGCAATATGCATGATAGCTGATACTGGAAAAAACAATCGAAGAAGAGAATTAATAAAGGATGTTAGAGAAATTGAGCGATAACCAGATGCTCGCTGTTGCTGTCGTGTCACATGTTTACTACCACCGCGATCCGATGTCATTGATCGCAAATTCTGAAACAGATTCAGGTGTGGCGAAACTCAAGTTTTGGGTAGACACTCATAGCGGCCGCGTAACAAGCACACCATTAAATTCTCAAGTTCACTCACTACTCAAATCTCCGAGAGTTGAGCTGCCACATGTAGAAGTACCAATACACAGTATTGCTCAAAGCAATGACATGACTATGCCGTCTGGACGTCGAGGCTTTGTTCACTCTGTACTTAGTCATCTTGTAACAGCTCAATGGTCGAAAGAGGTTAAGTTAGAATCTATTGGCTTGACATCAGAGGACTGCAAAAATCTGAGAAGCAAGCTACTTACACCGAAGGTTACGCCAAGAGGAACAGAATGCGCTCAGCAAGTCTTGGATAATGTAATCTTGCCAGTGTTAATAAATGACATGCCATCAGACTCAAAAGTGCACTAGGACGAAAAGATGTTAGTACTTCCATTCCACACTCAGATAAATGGCCAGAAGGTTTTTGGTTTTAGCGTATCAGCCGTTTCTAAAGCTTTCTTATGTCTTTCTGGGTTTTTAGGGTTCGTGTGCTTAAGCAGCGCTTATCATTCGATGCTCTATGGATATACGATGCCGAACTGGGCTATTCCAATTTTCATGATGTCTGTTATTCCCTTTGGCTACCGAAAGCACATTGGTCTGAACACAGAGAAAACTCTCTTACTAATCCAAAGTAGGGTTTTCGGACTAAAGCTAGGCGATAAGAAACAGCAAGTGAGTGCACCATTTGAAGAGTTTAACCTTGTAGAAACAGGGGCGTTAGACAAGCAGTATTACTTTGTAATAAGCAATGATCATTTGAATGAATCTGTGTTCTATTGCAAAGTAAATGATAAGAAAAAGAATGAAATAGCAACAAAGATTAGTTGTTTGCTGGGATTAAAATAAAAAGACGGATGTAACTATGAAAAAGCAAGGGTTGTTTGTAGTCGGTTTGTCACTATTGGCTTTAAATGGGTGCTCAACGACAAGCGAGAAAACAGTTAGAATGTGTTTGGGTGAGCCCTGCATCCAAGAAAGAAAACCTGTAGAAAAGCCAACGTTCTACGTTACTGAAACCGAAGAGAACTACACTCACTTCGATGATGGTTCAGTAAGCTCACATAAATTAGAGAAAGGGCTGTACCGCCTAAGAGAATATTTCAACCGTGATGGTTCTATCCAAACGAGAGAAGCTAAATTTCTTGACCCGGAGCGCGGCTCATTAAACCAGAAACTAACTGGTCGTCAGCTCAAATTTAATGGTGACGGCTTTGTAGCAAGCGCAGAATATGGATATAACCTTGAGTTTAACGAACCAACACAGTTCGATAACTTCTGGCTTAAAGAGTCAGAATCACTCTATGGATTACCAAAACCTGCATTCAGCGCCAACGATGATTACATCGCAATACTATATGCGAACAGAGAGAACCAATACACAGACTATGGCGCCCGATTTGGGATTGTAAACCTAGAAAACCCGACCTGTTCTGTAAGCAACATAAGCACGACAGCATATGGACAAATTGACGGCAAAGACATTACTTTTAGTAAACACTGTGCGAAGGTTGGTAATAAGGTTGCGTTGATCTATAAACCTGCTTCCAAAGCTGATGCACAAAACATGATTAATGCGATTATAAATCCAATTGCTCGAGCAAAGGTCGTGGATGGCGTTAAGTTAGAAAAGGTATACATCGAGGTGCAAGGCAAGCGGGTACCTTTTGATGTTCGAGGTTGGGATCAGTACTACATCAAGAATGGGGAAAATAACGTTTCTCCTTACAGATTGTTTTAAACATAACAACACAAAAAAAGGTGCCGATTGTTGGCACCTTTTTTTATCCCTGCACGTCTATAAAAAGCATGTTTGTAAAGGTATCAAGTGACTGCCCTGTAAATATGGATAAAGCGTAGAAAGGTAGCTTCATATAAAAAAGGGCAACCGTATCTGATAGGACTGGAGCAATAAGGAATGCTGCAATCAGGACTACTGATAAGATGTACGGGTCGGTTGAATACTCATTCGCTGGTGGCATTTCCTTTAGAGCAATGGCAATCATTACAGTAATCACCCAAGTTAGGAAGCAACATAAAACAGTATCGAAAGTGTTCATGTCACCAGAGAAGTACCACATTGAAAAGAGTATCGCTCCCCCCGTTAAAACCACCAGCATTTGGCCAACAGTTCGTTCAACCTTCCCCGGATAGCGCAAAGGTACAATATGGTTAGGTGCTGTTGATTTGCCTTGATCAGAATTCATATTCACACCTTACTTGACCAAAACACATAGAGAACCATCAACCATTGCTTCATCGAGCAATTGGACCGATTTTTTCATGCCGGTTGCGATTGTTTCAGTATTCATGTTGTATTGGCTGTCTACCGCGCCGTCATGTGCGATAGTTTTAGCACTCTCTGAACCAGAAACATCAACCTTATTAAAACCTCGGCCTTGGTCTTCTGACGCGAACTGCAATGCCACCTTACGAGCCATATCGATGTTAGAGCCGGCTGGGACGCAATAAACAGATTGCCCCGTAGGAGTGCTTGAAACCCACTCGGGGATTTTTTTTGCAAGTGCAGGGGCTGAAACTAACGTCAAAGTTACTAGGACTGTGCTTAGGGTTTTGTTCATTATTTATACCTAACTCTGTGTTTTATATTGACATTGAAACTCAAAACAATTTAAAACCAGTAAGTTTTAAATCAGCAAACTTTTCTCTGTTATACACCGTCTGTGAATATCTTCAACAGCAAAGTCTTACGCTCTTAAAAAACTTTGTATATAATCATTCTGTACGTTGTTCCACTACGAGCAGAATTCAATGATTGAAGACGAGACAGTAATTTTGGATAAGAGTAAGCAAGGCAAAAATAGAGCCGTCAAAGCTCCACTGAGTGAGTTAGTTTCTCCTATCCAGAAGGTGTTAGATCGTCGGGAGTTTTTCAGTGAAATTGAATTGCTCATATCATTCAAACAACGGTTCTTCTTGCTGGCTTTAAAGGTAAGTAACCAAGATCGGTTGAACGAAGAATATGGCTACATAGAAACTGAAAAACAGATTGAGATGGTTCGACCTTGGATTATAGAGGTCATCAGTAAGCTCGTATCACCAGAAAACTTCACCCTGTCAAAAGTCGAATCAGATACTTTCTTCATATCACTGCATGACGATGTACCAAGGGAACGCATATCCAAAATCATTGACCATTTACTACAAACAGGAACTGGCCAAGACCTAAAAACAATTCATTCAGCACCAACACTGATTCAACTCGCCGCCGGCCTTGGGGTTTATCCAGAAAGCGGTGACACCTTAAACCAGTTAATCAATAGTACTGTTGCTTCTTTAGCAAAATTCCGCAATTCAAGAGATCTCGGTGGAGATTCTGCATCCCATGCTATGGCCTTCTCACTGTACGACATTAAACGAGCTATCAGCCAAAAGCAGTTTCAACTCTGGTATCAGCCGAAGGTTGACCTGAAAACATCCACTGTAGTTGGTGTGGAAGCTCTTATCCGCTGGAATCACCCAGAGCTAGGCATTCTATTACCGCCGTACTTTCTGAACTGGGTAAATATGTATGGCCTAATGGGTGAGCTCAACAAGTGGATCATAGATACAGGCTTCGCTAAGTGTCGAGAGTTCTTGAATTCAGGTAAAGAGATAACAGTGGCCATGAACTTAGATGCCTCATGTCTACTGGATAAGAACAGCCTACTAAGCATTCAAAAAGCACAACGAAAATATAAAGTGCCACCGCATTTAATAGAGTTTGAAATCGTAGAGACTGTAGGCGTTAGAAAGGGTGACAAGGGGTTAGAAGTTCTTGCCGCCCTTAAAGCAAGAGGTTACCAAATTTCTATTGATGATTTTGGTACAGGTATGAGCAACATCTCGTATCTCATGTACATGCCAGCCAACATTGTGAAGCTGGACAGGATGTTTTGTAACAACATCGATGACGAGAAAATGATAGTACTAACGAAGGCCGCGATCGAGATGGCTAGCATCGTTGACATGTCAGTTGTAGCAGAAGGAATCGAAACCCAAGAGCAGTTAGATGCAATGTTAGCTCTTGGGTGTGATATAGGGCAGGGTTACTTCTTTGGTCGTCCTGCCCCAGACTATTCAATATAAGACCATACGCCAGAACTGAGCGATAGAACTCAGAACGGCAAAATACCATAAACAAGTAGTTACTTTTAGGGGCAGCTGTCCTTAAGAGAACTGTGCGTTTTATTTAGAGATGAGGAAACAATGAGCCAACTTGGATTTAAAAAAACGCTTATCCTAGCGATGTTATCGGTCATAACACTGGCTGTGGGTGTGTCGAGTTATATTAACTTTACGAGTTACTACGACGACTTTAAAGATTCCATATACAGCAACACACAGTTTATGGTTGCTGCAGAAAAAAACTCAATAACGAAATATCTAGAGAACAAAGCCGCAACCGTTGAGCAGGTTGCCAACGAATATGCTCGATATGGGCATTCTGATAATCATGCAGAAAGAATGAGATTGGCGGCAGTAGCCGGTGACATTCCAAATTTAACAGTTGGATTTTCTAACGGCGATGCATTTTGTTCAGCTGATGTACCAGGATGGACCAATCACAAGAATCCACCTTCCTATGACCCTCGAAAACGCCCTTGGTACCAAAGTGCGATGGCCACTAGTGGATTGATTTATACAGACCCATACGAAGATGCCACTACGAAGGAGCTGATGGTTTCCATAGGTATGAAAGCTGACCGTAATGGCGTGGTACTAGCGGATATTCCCCTCACAATCCTTTCAGATGTTGTAAAGAAATTCGCCACTGATAGCCTTATATCACTAATCGTAGATGAACAAGGGAATGTATTGGCGAGTAATTCAAAGTATGTGAAAAACGGACAGAACATTGCGAAAGACTCTTCGCTGCGCGAGGTGAGCAAACAACTTGGAAGCAACGGTGCATCGGTCGTTGATTACACGATCGATGGAACGGATAAAGTAATGTTCATCGACGAAATTAGCTTTGGTGATAAACGTTGGTATTTGATGGTTGGAATGGACAAAGACAAGGTGTTTGAGAAGCTCAATGCCACAAAACATAGTTCAATCATCATAACTATCATATGTTCGGTATTAAGCATCGTTGCCACGATGGTAGTACTGAATCTGCTATACAAACCGATTATTGCTCTTAAAGATACCATTCAAAACCTATCAAGTGGGGATGGTGATCTTACACAGCGTCTTGATGTTAAAACTGATGACGATATTGGCGCCATAGCTAAAGGGATAAACGAATTTATCGCGCAGCTGCAGAACTTAATGATTCAAGTTCAAGAGGTTGCAAAAGAATTAGAGTCCAATGCTTCTGAGCTAAAAATGTCATCGTCGGATAACAGTCATGTGCTTGGTCAACACGCTCAAGAGACAGACATGATTGTCACCGCTATTGAAGAAATGAGCGCGACAGCTAATACAGTTGCTCAAAACGCTAGTGAGTCATCAGCTCAAACCCAAGATGCTGCGACCATTGGTGAAGCATCGATTAAGGTTCTAGACGAGGCAAAAGCAAATGTTTCTCAGCTGGTGTCAAACGTTGAGAAAACCAGTAGCCAAATGAGCCACCTAACAAAAGAAACTGAAAGCATCAGCGGGATTTTAAATGTAATTGGTGATATTGCCGATCAGACAAACTTGCTTGCTCTTAACGCAGCAATTGAGGCAGCTCGAGCAGGTGAGCAAGGCCGCGGTTTCGCTGTGGTAGCTGATGAAGTTAGAGCTCTTGCAAAACGTACTCAAGAAAGCACTGTTGAAGTTGAGAATGCCTTAAGTCGACTTTTGGCGGGTAACAATGATGTATTGGGTTTGATGGAATCTACACGAATGGAAAGCCAGAAAACACTTGATAGCACTGAGTCAGTCAACGCTACGCTGAACGAACTGGTCACACAAATCATGTCTGTTAAAGACTTGTCTTTCCAGATCGCCACTGCAGCCGAGGAACAGTCATCGGTAACTGGTGAAGTGAACCAGAACATGAGCGCGATTCAAGACATTGTTCGTTCCCTAAATGAGAACGGAGAAAGTGTTGTAAGTCAGTCAGATGAAATTTCAGCAATGAACCAAAAGCTCAATGCAATCGTAGGTCGATTCAAGCTGAACTAAAGCGCGGTTGCTGGTGGCCTCAGATACGAATAGTAATTTAGGTGTATTCTATGTTCTTTAATACTGCTTTAAAAAATGAGCTAGAAGCGACAAAAGAGAAACTTTTCTCGTTAGAACAAGTAAGTGAGGGTATTCAGAAGGATTTGCTTACTCTTACACTGGATTCAAGCGGGAAGATAACTTCTGCCAACGAAAAGTTTTTATCTCAACTCGAGTTAGACGAGATTCTGGATACGCCAATTGGAGAATTGGCACCAAAAAATTGTAGGTCAACAGATCATTATAAAAGCATGGTAGCTTCACTTTCGGCTAAGCGTATTTGGAATGGCGCTATGCAGATTCAAGCTCGTGGCCAAAGTGAGGTTTGGTTGCGAGTATTGATACTCCCAGTATTTGACACAAAAGGATTGTTGATTCAGTTTTCGGTCATTGCATCAGAATTGACGCGTACCATAACAACGTCTCGTGAACAGGCTGATTTGCTCAAAGCTCTGAACAAGTCGATGGCTGTCATTGAGTTCACTCCAGAAGGAACAATATTGAATGCGAATTCTAACTTTCTGCGAGCAATGGGCTACAGTGACGTTACGCAAGTATCCGGCAAACACCATCGCATTTTTTGCAGCCAGGATGAAGTTGATTCCGAAGAGTATTGTGAGTTTTGGAGAAAGCTGGCTAAAGGTGAGTATGCAACCGGGCGGTTTAAGCGAATAGACAACTATGGGAATGTAGCTTGGTTAGAGGCTTCATATAATCCGATCTACAACGATAATGGTGAGCTCTATAAAGTAGTAAAGTTTGCGACTGTAATCACCAACCAGGTTGAGCAGGAACAAGCAGTATCAGAAGTAGCCCAGGTTGCGCATGGAATTTCACAGGAAACTGGCAAACATACCGTTCACGGCAAAAATGTAGTCACCGGTATCATTGAACAAATGGAAGAACTTGTTCAAGAGATGAAACAAGCAAGCAACGACATTGAAGCATTGAATGAGCATTCCAAGGCAATAAGTGATCTTGTGAGTAATATCGGCGGGATTGCTGACCAGACAAACCTTTTAGCTCTGAATGCCGCGATTGAAGCAGCTCGGGCCGGCGAATACGGGAGAGGGTTTGCAGTAGTCGCAGATGAAGTCAGAAAGCTAGCGTCAAGAACCAATGAAACAACAGAAACCATCGTTAATATGGTGTCTGAAAACTTAGTTAAAACGACAAAGGCAGTGAGTTTGATTACTGACTGTCAAGCAAGGACAACAGAAGTGTTGGGGTTATCAACAGAAGCCGGCCAAGTGCTCAATGAAGTACAAAGCGGTGCGGATGAAGTCATTACTGTTGTTAGCCAATTAAACCAAAGACTTTAGTCAAATCAATATATAAATGCCAGAACCTGTTTACGGGAACTGGCATTTTTTGTCTAAAAAAATAGCACTATTGGTTGACATGGAAACTCCATGAGAACTATTATTTAGAGGCACCACCTGGCTTTGGGAAACCTAATAAGTGCACTTGGGAAGTCACACGCTATGAGAGCAAAAGTGAATACCCCAGAGAAACAGAACCCACTATTTCGCAGCATTTATCATTATTTGCTGACGCCGCTTGCTTAAATTCCCAACCTGCATATGTCAGCATAATTACTGATAAGGTTGCCTTATGAAAAACATAACTATCCAAAATAAAGCCACTCAACTAAAACTTGAGCTTGAAGATGGCTTGTCTCAACCACTACCTTTTGATCAATTATCAAGTGAACCTAATCGGGTTAAAGTACAGCTATCTCACTGTTACGAACTGATCGCCGCCACGTTAGGTTATCGCACGCATCCATCCATGAAAGCTGATGATTATGAATGGGATGACCATGAGTTATTCACAGAACGCTGGCGAGATGACGTGTACCAGAATCCACGCGTCAATCAAGCCATTGTAGATCGAATCAAGGATTTAAACTCTCCATCACTCAAAGCTGCTCCGGGTTTTATTGTAACTGGGATAGTACAAGCTGTTTTAACTCCACCATGCAAAGATTGTGAGCACCAAGACCCGCGAGGTCGATTTGTCCATGATGAAAGTGGACAGGATCCAATTGACTTTGTTTGTCAAGATTGTGCGAGTGATGATGAAGAGTACGGCACTTGTATCTTTTGTGGTGATGGAATTTTATACCCCACTTCTCTGTTAAATTCAGCAGGTGAATGTCCTGAGCATAAAGGAGAGTCTGACTTAGATGACGAAGAAAGAGAAGATTGGGACTCATATATAGAGTACCTCAATAAAGATTACTAATTTTCTTATATTTGAACGATTGGGCTCCGATATGGAGCCTTTTTTATTGTTTAAAGGGTAATTGTACAGAAAGGTGCCCGGTATTAAGTAAGGCCATATAGTCGTACAAAATCGTTACATCACAATCTTTATGTTGAAAGAATGGTAAAAATGTCAACGAACCAAACAGTATGAAAACCAGTAAGCTAGTTATAAACTTCGCAATCATCTTTAGTTCAAGTATCAGTTATGCGTCAACTGACACACACTTAGATAGCGTCACTCTTCCAGTAGAACAGGTATTAAAATCTCGCCATGATGATAGTGAGCTAGGATATGTGCAGACCGGGCCACTTTTATCAGACCAAGGCAATATTGCTACCGATAACCAAGATGTCACAATAACTCTTCCGACGGATGCTGCATTCTCGGTACAGATTGAGGGGAAGGTAGTTTCACCAGGTAGTTCACAAACATTTACCATACCGGCAGACGAATCGGGTAACGTTAAGTTTGGTGTTTTACCAAAACATATCCTTCGTGATGGCAAAGTTAAATTTGGAATCGCTGTTGATGTTAAATCGAATTTGGATAGATTTTGGGAGACAGCAGATCCTGTTGTTGGTGATTGGGTGGACACAGGTGAAGATAAAAACTATTCAGATTGGTCGCCTGTTGCCGGTAACCAGATGGCTAATTTCACACAAACGCGAACCCATTATGATCTAATGACGCGGAGCATTCAAAATCGAGAATATGAACCAAATTTGGATGAATACCGGGACGTGGGTGAGCATGTAAATGAAACACAGTTAGAAGAGGCTACTGATAGCCGTTATGTTATCGCGGCCTCAAGTGAATGGACTCCAAGCGGAGATATTACTGATTGTTCTGATTGGTCACCAGACCCAAGTAGTATTCAAAGCGGAACTGCGTTCGAGCAAACACAGACATGTAGCCAGGATAAAAGTCGAACATGGACTTACACAACTGGTGGTGATGTTATTCACGAACATGATCAGCTCATTGCAGGCGAAGTCATAAACAAGAGACAAGCAACCGGTAGTAAGGTATCTGCAGTTTGGGTGCGATCGTCGACACTATATCCTTTTGACTGTGGGACTCTCTCAAACAGTAGTACAACCATAAAGGTCAAATCACTATCAAGCATGCCAGCGAATGGCAGTAGCTGTGACCCTAGCGTAAATGCAAAGAAATATGTTCACGGTGAAGATGCAATGGGCGGTAATTCATACTGCACAGTTACTCAAGCCATTTGTACGTCTCAATAAAATTATTAGCAATGATTTTTAAAAATATTCCTAGTTATTTGAAGTTGGTATTTTTTGGTATTGAATCGCGCTATATGCAAAAGGGTGATTCAAAAAAAAGTGTGAATTTTGCATTCCATGCACTTTGTTTTGTTATTGCTCTGCTACTTTCTCCATTGTATCAACCTAACGTAAAAATAATTGGGGTGACTAGCGGGAGAGGCCCAGGTGCAGGAGGTGATTTTTTATCAATCTTAATGTTGATTGTATTGACTGCAATTCTTTACGCTGCACGATATAGAGGTAATTTCAAAACTAAACCTACCAGTATAGTAGCTAGAGAATATAATGTACGTTCAGCAACATTATTATTTATATATTGCCTGTTTTTCTATTCAATGCCCGTAATTAACAATCATTGCCACTACGGAATATTATATTTCAATCCATTCGAGTTACTAGTTATTGACGGTAGGTAATAAAATAAACGCCCATTTTTAATGGGCGTTTATATAGGGTTAGCTTTCAATGAAAATATGATAAAGCAATGTTTTGTAAATTATCTCAAGCTGTTCAGCTTTTCAATCGCTTCATCTTTTGCTCTGTTGGCCAAAGCTTCAAGAAAAGACATAAAATCAGCATCAGGATATACTTCTAAGTATTTTTGATAGACGGTCTCATGCAATCCGTATAATAAATAGCCAATAAAACATAGTATTG
This sequence comes from Vibrio sp. L85, assembly GCF_963871815.1. Lineage (NCBI taxonomy): Bacteria > Pseudomonadati > Pseudomonadota > Gammaproteobacteria > Vibrionales > Vibrionaceae > Vibrio > Vibrio sp. L85. Next base: position 19,046 of record NZ_CAWMYL010000084.1, on the reverse strand, counting down.
CAAGTACGATAAGCCATGCTACTACTTTTAAAATCCGCTTTTTTTTACCCTTTGATTTATTCCATAAGTAAACAAGAACTATGTTGAGGCAATTGATTAATGGGAAATAGAAACAGGTCCAGACTATGACCCAAGCGAAAAACTTATTCATGAAAAATAAATCACTTAGGTATTCATCATAAAGTGAATCAGAGACACCCCAAGCTAAAATCAGGGTTGTTACTGCAAGTGGAGCCCAAAAGTAATGGAATAATTCGTTAGGGTTATCGTCATACTTTATGAATATTTCTTTATTGAAAATAAAAACTAAACCAGCCAATGGAATAATTGCAAATAGATACTTTAATTCATCTATTGACCATACAAAAGAGAATGTTAGATACATTGGTGATGCTACGAACACTAACACGAAAATTAAGAGTGCCAGATTTATTGGCCAATACTGAGCTGCAAGCGATGCTGCCATATTAAAGGTATGGGTTTCTTTTCTACCGTCTGCGTGTGTAATCACCTCCTTGAAATCATGTACATAACGCTGACGTTCTGCCTCTTCTCTTAAAGGGGCAACTTTTTCTTCGAAATGTTTATAAATCTTGACCGGATAAAATGTCAGAATAAATACTGTCCCGATAAAAGGAATCAATAAAAAGGGTAACAATGTTCATCTCTCCTGATAAATTCAATGTTCTTTCATTGAAATAGAAATAGTCTTTATAGAAATTATCTTTCTAAAAGAAATTAAATTTTTTTGTCTCTTCCTCATTGAGTACAACTTCATTTTGCATTGGAAATGTGCCACAAAGTACATGCAGCTTATTATCCACCAGCTTGAACGGTGCCAGATAACCATCACGACTTACATCATGTGAACAACAAAACAGTGCATCATCGGTAGCGCCGAATACGTTATGTTTACCATCTGTTCGCGTTACGTGGTCACAACTGTAAGAGCCATCATCATTCACCTTAGCTTCGAGAAACTTGGCCGGGGAAAGAGCGTTGCCAAGTTGTATCTTTGGTATCGCAATTTTGGTTTCGAAGTTTTCCACTGCTTCGTCACCATAGAAATCTCTTTGCACGTATGTGTTTCCCGCGGTGATGAAAGTAACCATTGCTAATGCAACCATTAAGGTACAAAAGAAAGCGGTACTTAACTTTTTGAAAATGAGATAGCTGAAAACCATCAACATTGTTAAGGATGTCATTGATAAATAAGCCAAACTATACCTCTAGTAAGCGATTCTTGTAGTAACATCATGATATTACTCTGAGCTATGATTCCCGCAAGTTCATATAAATTTGATGGAATTTACAGTATTCCGAGTAGTATTGAAAATCATTCTTTCTAGATGGACCATTTATGTCTAAATATCAGAAACAATTCGAAGAAGCACTCCAGTTCGGTACGGACCTGTTTGGCGCGGATGCTATCTCTAATAAATCAGCAAACAGATTTGCATCAACCTTAATGAAGGATGATCAACTCAATGCAACTATTCACCAATTTATCATTTCGCTTATTGAACACTTCTTGTTGGATAGAGCAAAGTTAGTAGGTGGAAGTCCTTCATTCAAATGCCATGTTGTGTCCCAACAATTTAAAGAGTTTGCAGATAATTGGAAGGTAAGCGAAAGGGCCAGTTCGATTGCAGATCTTCGTCTTACTGTTGGCAATGTATTTTATAAAGGGAATAACATTTACCAATTAAACAAAAAAAAGTTGAAGACGATAATTAATGATGGCCAAACCCTTTCTAAATCTCTCGATCTTCACGTATGGCTAACTGCATCCGATATGACTGTTTACGATTTATCAATCATACCGACTTTAAGGGAGCTTGGTTACGACATGGAGAGTTATGAGATTTTTGACTTCAAGGTTTGGAGTTCTGGAGATAAGAAAGATTTTGATTATGTCCCGCTATTGGTGGATGATAAATTCTCACACCGTGTCGATATTTTTAGCTAACGACAAGATTCTGCATAGCAAGGCTCCCAAATCGGGAGCTTTTTTATTGCCTGCAATTCTCCAGGTCAAACCATTTCATAAAAATGTTACGTTGTCACCTCTCACGCGCCGAGGGCTGAACAATATTACCTTCGATAAATGTTATTAACGAAGGTAATCAAAAAAATTGATTATTTATCGGATTTATTGAGTTTTTATGTGTTTATACGGTGGTAGTGTCGATGACTTGGATCCCGATGAATTCGAGATCGATTCGACAACATCATTTGGCAGATCTGCGCCCAATGGGGAGCACGTATGCTGTTTAGGTCGAATAGATGTTGATGTGTATTTTGTCGAAGTGTCTACTTCAAGGTGTTTAGTGAGCGTTATGAAATTATACTAAATGAATTAGTGATTAGGTGATGGATCAAATAAACGAATGGCTATGCGTAGTGCATAGCCATTTTTTGTATTAATCGAGTTCGCTCAGTTTTGCTAACTGTGTAAGTGTGAGGTTTGCACTGCCATCACTTGAAACTTCTTCGTAAGCATTTCCCCAGCATACCCAAGGCCACTCCATTGATGACGCAAAGCGTGTTTTAGTTACTTCCAAGCCGTAGGTTGGGAAGAATGCGCCTAGTCTGCTTGAAGTGTTCTGGAAGGAGAACAAAATCTTAGCAGTTCGGCTGATACTTGCCTGAGTCATGTTATAAGTCATCAGCGCTCCAGTAGTACCGGATCTTGCGGCTAGTAGTGTGTTATCCAATGATTAAGCGCCTACTAAACTCGACCCGCACATATTGCTGAAAGTGTATATATCGACGTTTTCGAACCACCAACCATATTGCTCGCCATCATTGAGATCACTATATTCAGGAACCCAAACAACTGTGTTCATTTTACAACATATAAAAATATTTACTGTTTAAATGCTCATTTAGTACTCATAAATAGTTCCATAAATTCAACACATTCTCTCTGTTGCTCAAATACGATCAGTTTTTATTTTGAGTGTTGGTGACAGAATGACTTCTAAAAAAGTGCTAGTGGAAAGGAAGATTAAAAGGAAAGTGATGGCCAGAGTTCTTCTAAGCTCGGGTATTGGAATTTCCATCACGGCTGCTGTTGCAGGTATGGTTTATGCACAATCGGTCGAGCACTTCAAAACGATGGAAGATAAAAAGCTGGAAAGGCCAGTAAATTTTGATTCATTCCCGGCATTCATTAGAGGTATGAACCAGGAGCCAGCACGAACTGACAGTGACAACAATGGCCTCCGTGATGACATACAGTTAAAGATCGCCTATCAATACCCATTTGATGCCAACAAGAGAGCGGCCCTAATTCAGTATTATGAGTCCCTAATTCAGCTTCTACGATTAAATACTGAAATGCGTGAGTTGAAGATTTCATATGGAATTATGCAAGTGAACAAGGCTCTAAAGTGCCTCCAGAGTGAAGGGGTGCCAGAAGATGTATCATTAGCTATCAAGGAAATGGCACTTGATAGGGATGCGCTTCTAGTAAGGCATGATGAAATATTGGCTATGGAACCGAACTTACCCCCTGAGTTATTCCAACGAAGAATCGAGAGTGATTGTAATTTGCTGCTACAAAACAATGAGCAGTCGTTACAGAGTTGGGTACCTAACGATTAAAGATTGCTTACTGTACAACTCACTAATTAACGGTGAGTTTTTGTTGCATTAAGATCACGATTGGTCGTCATTGATAGTTGAACGCTAAGTTTTAATATCGTAGTATTCCTTTGTTGTTTTTGCGTAAACATAGCATGAAGCGTATATTTTTTGACTATATTGCATTCTCGTTTGACTATTGGGAAGTTACATCACCTTTTCTCATAACCCGCTTCGGCGGGTTTTTTTTATCCAACCATCACCTAATATCGTTCTACATCGGACCAATCCGTTTACCTCGCCTCTATAAACAACAATCAGAGTTATACCGCCTGCCTTAATTTGTGGCCATTAGACTTACCTGTTATGGGTCATCGCCACGAAGGGATAGAAGATAAATTTTGTCATTTATATATTCATTAACACTAATGAGTTATTTATCATTAGTTCAAAATAATGTATAGATCCACGCCAATGTTTGCATGCCGAATAAAAATGAATGCATGTTCGTATGACTAGTTGAGGGGCAATGAATTAAAAATATTGTGGTCGCTTTTTATACCTATTCACTTAAATGACTGCGCATTCAAAAAAAAATGTATTGCCCCCGAATTTTTTCAAGCCTGATGCTTATCTATGCAAATGTTATTCACAATCATATAGAAACCCACGTGCATAATAAGGTAATATTTGTAGTCGATAACATTGGAACTATTACATGGGCTATTTCATCGGTCATCGCCAGTACGTAAAGTCTGAGCTTCAAATTCAAATAGAAAGTGAGAAGCTAGAGTTAAAAAAGCGATTAGCAAAGGAAAAATGGGATAGCCAATGGATCACTGTTTGGCGCCTTAAACGCTTTAGATTGTGGACAGATCAAGCAATCGTTAGGTGGTTAGGCAAACCCAAAACAAAAGGGAAATATAGGGTTTTCTCTGTAGATGATGTGCGAATAGTTGAGGCTGAGAAGGATTTCAAAGACTGGCTTGCCCCACGGTTAACGCGCAAATTATTGAAAGATGAATTTTTTAATATCAACAAGTTGTAACATTAAGGTTAGATGTGAAGCGCTTTTTAGTCAGCTTAGTTGGATTGGGATTTCTAGTAGGCTGTAACAAACAATTCGAGACAATCAAATTACCTCATAATTCAGTCATTAATGAGGGCAGTTTTGTTTTTGCTGAACTTGGTACTGAATATAATGTGAAGGTTTCCAAAATCGGCGTCCATGCACCAGAGAATTGTTTTTTTGACACATTCTCGACAAGGCTGGACAACCATTCTCACCGTATATTTTATGATTTTCTCTCTATGACGTGCGGTAGTAGTACTTTGTCATTTAGGGGGTACGCGATAGGTGGCGATGAAATAAGAGGGTTGAGACTTGATCCTGAATCTGGTGAACCAATATCAGCAGATTACCACTTTAAAGTAAAAGTGATTAAGGATGCCTACATAAGCGATATTGAATTAGTCATAAAGGAAATTTAGCCTTTGAACGATTTGTGCGTAGGACGTTATCCACTGGCGCGCCTACGTTGCAAATGCATTTATCATCAACAAGTTGTGGTTTTGTGAAGGGTGCTCACACTCTCACGATTTTACCCAGTAAACAAACAGTCAGCCTTATTGTTGTACTAAAGCAATTGTTTAAAAATGTGGTTCACATTGATAAATTTGGGCACTGTTTTGACTTACAGAGTGGTAAGAATCACCGAACTGATGGACTATGAATTCGGGCAAGTTGAGGGTGATATTAACCGTTTGGAAAAGCGGGATATTTCTAATCTGCCAGGTGGCTATTCGTTTGAGAAGCTGGTGGATAAATTAAAAACCGGTGAGTTGGCTCTATTAACGGATTTCCCCTCAAAGCCAGTCCTCTCACAAGATAGTATGACTCGAACATGGTCATTAACATCAGACGCTAGTGACTTACTGACAGATAGTGCTAAATCTGCATTTTCAACTCGAGCAAATATGGCCGGCGGCCCTCCAGTATCCACCAGTTCTGCAGCTGGTTATTCCTATGTACCCAACATTGATGAAACCTACGTCCCGGAACCTATTGTCATCGACAAGCAATCTGAACCGGAGCTTAAATTTGAATATTGCTTTGAGATTGTCGGTTCAGAAGAGTCATTTAGGAGCAATGTAGGATATTGGTTTTCATTGGCAAAAACCAAGGCTGAGATCTCTCGTGGACGTTGGGGCGCTGTTCGTACTGAGCATGGTATGAAATACACTACTCAGACCGCGGTCGATGAACCAAAGAGATTATTAGCATCCGTGGGTGATAGGGTTCTCGGCATTAGCCTGCCACATGAGGTTAAGGTGAAGCCCATTGGTTCAGGGCAGGTAAAAGATTCGTTTATACCGATAACGCCCACTGTACAGTTAGGTGAGCGACTAGCTTTCCCGTCAGAAGGTTATTTTTATCATTTTGCGAATGGTCATCTGATCCAGGAATATAAAATGCTTGGTGATGGCCACTTCGGTTTCTATGCGACCCGAACGACCCAAAATAGGCTCGATGACGAGCAGTTAGCTAACTTGTATCAAAATACTATCCTAGTGTATTGGAAGATTGATGGTCAGCTGGTCACTGACCAAAGCCTTGTGTATTTAGATCATCAAATCACGAAGGAACAATTAGCCAATATCAATGACGAATGGGTCAATGAGAATGGGAAGGTTCTGGATGTTAACGCACTACTATCAGCCCCAAATCTCCCTGTAGATGAAAGGCTCTCAGTTACTTCTAACGCAACACCTCCACCTCCACAAGCAACACATACGGTTTCAATTAATCCAAATACCAACAGTCGTGAATTGTGGCCAGAGATCGCAGAGCAACATAATCTCAACGCAAAACAGCTATTAGACCTTAACCCTGAATTCAACGATGACCCAATGAAGCTAAAGGTTGGTGACGTATTGAAGGTTTCCGCACCACCAGCACCAGTTAAAAGTGACAAAAAGACGGAACTACCACCGACATCACCAGGTACCTACAATTGCGCTTCAAATGTCTTCTACCGCCATACTGACCCACTAATTTCAGGCACTAGCTGTCATTCAATCAACCAAGAACGGTTGCTCGAGAAAGACTATCCGGTAGTGAACGTCAAAACGCTTAGTAAAGATAGTAAGGCAACTGACTACGGCAAGGCCGCTATTCTTGCTTTGCCGGCAAGTGCTGGGGCTTCTAATTTAGGTTTGATCAGTACCAGTACATCAAACACTATGGGCTCTTGGGCTATTTCCGGTGAGGCGGTCGGTGCATTTGCTCGAGTAGGTGGCTTTCTACTTGCAGCATTATGGCCATCTCAATTAGCGGATAGCACGCTGGATGCTCACCCCGAATACCATGCACATGACTCTGGTCAAATGCGTGTTCGTTTCAATATGTACACCGATGAAAACGGAAAGCAGCAAATCGTCGGGATTAAAACTGGGGATGGCGCCGCGTATGGTGATCGGGTTTCTAAGCGTGCCGCAGAGAAAAGTGGCCAGAACTTTGTCGCGGAACTGGACTACGGGATCACGTTAACATGGACACCTGATGGTTCCACGGATGTACTATCTCCCGATACCGTGACAACTGAAAACAACGAGCTGGACGTACAAAATATCTGGGTCCGTCCTATTGAAGAACATGAGCAAGAACTTGGGACGGCGCTCTATCCAGAAGATGATCTAGCCGAGTACATCATCACGTTTCCAATTGACTCTGGGTTGCCTCCACTTTACATAGTGTTTAGGAAGACTGCACGTGACGAAAGTGGTGTAGTTACCGGTCATGGTGAAGAGATCGCTGGTATATGGCTCGAAACGGCAGGGGAAGAACTTGGGGCTCCAATTCCTAATCAAATCGCTGACAAGTTACGAGGGGAGGAATTCAAGAGCTTTGATGCATTTAGGAAGGCATTTTGGCTAGAAGTGGCAAATGACCCTGATTTATTGAGCCAGTTTAGCAAGGCTAATCAGCGCATCATTAAGCGTGGTAGCTCTCCATTCCCTATACCAACAGAACAAAAAGGTGGACGGGATCGTTATGAGATACACCATGTTGAAGAGGTTCAGCACGGTGGTAAAGTGTATGACGTGGACAATTTAAGAGTAATGACTCCGAGAAGACATATCGATATTCATAAAGGCTTATGAAATGGAACTAAAAGGTAAACTCCAAGACTACACAGAATCAGAATTTAGACGATTTCTGGATGAATTTTTTGAAGACACTGAGACTAATAACCTCCCGGACTCAGAATATGATGAGTACATTTCCAAGCTGGCAAAACACTTCTCTACTATTGTTGAACACCCAGAAGGTAATGGTTTGATTTTCCACCCTGCCGCAAGTCGTGAAGATTCAGTTGATGGTGTGATTGAAGAACTCAAATCATGGTACAAACAGCAAGGGAAGGGGTGTTTCAAAGATGAATAAAACCGATGGTTATGGGATACTTCACTCTTAAACAATGACGTATATAAGTTCATAATGAGTGGGGTTGTCCTGGATAGAATGCAGATAATCGTAACCGGTAATGGAAGATTCCAGCCACTAGCCGTAACCGAATCCGTTCTTAATGCATTGCTAGAGAAGGGGATTACTGTACCTATTGTTGAGATCGCTGATGATGCAGATAACCTTTTCCTTTCACCATCAGCTGGTGGTGATTTAATACATGAAGAGTATTTGCAGATCCAACGAGATGAAAGTTATTTCACTGATAGCCCAGTATTCTTCGTTGAGATTTTCGAACGACAGCATAGTGGTGGCGATATTGGGTTGGAAGAATTGCTTGAGTTTCTGCCCAGCGAATCTGAACAATTCATCAGTCAGATTACCGCGGCTTACATAACACATCGAGGGCTATGCCTATCATGATCTATAAGCGGATTGCAAAAACGAAAGGCGCAGAACCTATTAACCAAGCGCTAAGAGTTCTTTGGCCTTGCAAGGTAATCAGTGGTCTGAAAATTAATAATGCATCAACTGAGCTTAAAGCACGGTTTCTAGACGAAGTAACGGTGAGTGCAATGGCGTTTCTTGCTCTTGGTTTCTGGTTGGGCCAAGGAACAGTACTATTTACTCTTCCTGTCTTCACATACCTTGGCTTTCGTTGGCGCAGAAAGCTAAATTCTATTGATTGAAATCACTATAAACGCCGATAAACAATATCGATTTAATGAGTAATGATTCGCATGAAAAATGAAGACCTGATTAATGCACTACGACACGAAATCGAAAGCAATAAACTGGGCTTGGTAGCTGACTTGATCGCTCACCTATCAAGTAAAGGTGATGAAGATTTAGACCTCTACCGTTATCTAACCAAAGCTACTGAAATTGAATACGAACTCCTAATCGATGTTATTAGGGTGACAAGAGAAAAAGGCATTTATATGTTCAATGGTCTTGTATGTGAGTAAAAAGCGCCATATTGTCATCTAATTTGATGTTTAAGTTATACAGCTAATCCTTGTGTTGTTATATTTGATCTGAATCCTAAATCGACCATTGGTGAACACTTGAATTTTCAAACTTCAAATACCACCGTAACGGTAAACACACTTAAGGTAGATGGTAAGAAGCTAACTAAGTCCGTCCTGTCTAACTTGGCTGTTGTTGATTTTTACGATATTTATGAAGGCGCCCTTTCAGGGCGTTATCAATTTATTGCCAAGTTCCCTATCGAAATTTTTGCCAAGTTAGCAATTGCTAAAGAAAAGATCTTACCTGTTAGGTTGACGTTGCCATCAAAAAATGATTTATCTGACTCTTCTGCCGAAGTTTCAGGTGTTGTTATTTTTGACACAAAACTTGAGGCTTTGGTGATTGGTTGGTTTTGCAACCGGTATGCTCATAAAAGCACAATTGAAGCTAAGAAACGCCATGAATTGTACCGAGAATTAGCTGACCTCTCTGATAATGACTTGCTCAATGAGTTTCAAAAACATCCTGAGACTTACCTGTCTATTTCTAACTCGCGTGAGTTAATAGAGTTTTTGTATGTTTGTTCCAAGCTAGAGAATGAACGGTGGTCAGTTTCCTATGGCGACGGCATCGAGCATTTGCAGGGTTTAATGGATTATGAACAGACAGAAAAATGGTGGAATGAAATGGATAGATCTGATCCGAATTTTCATATGCATGAATACATTTCCGATATACCTAGTGGAGAATGGGTACACGAAAAGATTAATCAAATGTGGGAACGAAACAAGGAGGATTATCTCCGAGATGTTTCATCAGATGAAGCGATTGCTTATGAAAAATTGATGGCGAGTACTAGTAACGATTTGAAGGTACACAATCAATATGAAGCTTCTCCGTTTATTTACCTGTAAGACTTATTAAAAAAGGGAGCACATTTGCTCCCTTTTTCATCCACCGAATATTAAGAAGATTAAATTGCAAAATCTTCTAGCTTTTTATCACCGCTATCGATCGCTGATTGAATGATGGAAGGAGTACGGCCTTGGCCAGTCCACGTCTTCTCTACACCAGCTTCATCAGTGTATTTATACTTTGCTGGTCGAGGTTGGCGGGTACCTTTCGCTTTCGCTTTAGTCGCGCCTGTTAATGCAGAGATCAGCTGTTCTACATCTAGGCCTTGCTCTTCAATTTGCTTAGCGATGGCACTCATTTTCTCTTCTTGTTCTTTTTGCGCTGCGCGCTCCAATTCTTCTGCTTCTCTGCGTTCTTCTACTACAGTAGTCAGCTTATTAAGCGCGTCCTCCAATTGTTCCAACGTCATTTCTTCACGAGCGTAAGCACGAAGGGAACGGATATTTAGTAGCACTTTAGTAAGTTCTGTCATTGTAACCTCTAGTTTAAGCCAATAGGGTAGGCATCAGTGTTCATGTTTAATCGGACTGATCGGGAATGCATCAGCAGTAGTATTACCAGTTTTATTCAAGAGGATTCAACTTCTTAGTCTTAGCACTATGATGTCGCTCAGCTCTTGTTGTGTGTAAGTAACGTGACGTTACATCAATACTTTCGTGTCCAGCATCCGCTTGAACGTGTTGCAAAGGTCGGCCATTAGCAATGTCATGTGAGATACCAGTGTGACGAATGCTATGGACAGTTAGAACTCTTATCTCTGCAGCGTCTTCCATCAAACCATCTTTTTCAAATCGCGCAGCAGTTTTATCGAGAACTTCTTGAATTATTTCGCGTATTTGTCGAATCCCCAAGTTTGCATTCAACACGCCTTCTTCGCGGCCATGTGAAGCTGCTCTGTGACGAACAAACAATGGTTCATCATCCGTGGGACTTGGCATCTCCGGGAGTTTACGGAATGTCCTGTAACGGATTAGTGCCTCTTTGAGTTCATCCGACACGGCTACTGTGCGTCGCTTACCGCCCTTAGACTTAGGGATGTAGAAGCCCAGATAACCGGTTTTTTTGTCACGCCTGAACTGGGACATGACTGGCGCATAGCCGGGGCGAGCCCCGATCTCTGAAATACGGCAGTAGGTTCCGTAAAGCAGCCTCACCAGGAATAGTGTTCTTTCGTGAGTTTGAGGGTCTTCTTGGGCCATCTCTTCGACGGTATCCATTACATATGACCACTGCAAATCAGAGAAGAACTTCATTTCGTCATCATCTTCACCGGCTGCAGTAGATTGAGATTTTGATTTGTACTTCCCAAACTTTAAGACTATCGCTGCAGGATTTGCATCACAGTACTCTTCGGCATTCAAATACTGAAAGAATAAGCTCAATATGCTCAGTTTTTGATGTGCTGCATTAGCAGAGAGTTTGTATTTAACTTCGTTTATATCGGCATTTGATGACTTAGGTTTTGATTTTCGGAACAGTCGCCATTTGAAATTAGGCACATTCTCGCCAATACCCTTGTTAAATACGAACTGTGCCGCGTTGTAGGTGCCGATCAGTTCTTCTGGCGGGTTCTCACACCATTCAATGTATTCGCGCATTCTGGCGCGATTCACCATCGATACAGACATACCTTGAACAGACCAGCACCAATGAAGAAACGTATTAATCTCGGCGCGGTAGGCTTTGAAGTTATTGTATGCTTCTTTTTGCTCTGATAGCCAAGCAATAGCATGCTCATATAACTCGCCGGCATCTTCGACAAGGTTAATCGTCAAATGTGCAACGAACTCGTTAATGTATGGGCTAGGGTTATCCAATTCCTCAGCTGAGCCAAACAATGGCATCGCAGGAGGCAGTGGAATCGAATGTCTTATATTCAACGTATTATTCACCTGTTATTTCGCACATAACCATTTTACCACTCTTTGTATTTCTCATGCTGCAAACCTGAGTCTCGTTGTAAACAGTAAATGTTGATAGTTTTATACATCAATTTAACGCCACATATTAAACATGTAAGACATTTATTGTATTATGCGCCAAGAAATTGATTTATGAAACGAACATTGTTTGAAAGTGCTTGTTTTTGAATAACAAATACTCACTTTTGGACTCTAAGGACAGTTAGATGACTGCGATCATTGAAATTCATCAGCAAGATAACCCGAAAGATTTCGATTTGTCAGATGGTAAACAAGAAGCAAAAGCACGAGTAACAGCAAATCGAATTACTGGCTTAATGGGTAATACGTCTACTAATTCAGTCCGTGTACACCTATCAGATATAGAAAGAGGTTTGCTCGATACCTCCCCAAATCCAAGAGGAAACTGGCGCACCTGCTGGGTGATGTATCTTAGTAAGCAGCCATGTAGCTGCAGATTACCTCGCGGCTTTGGACAGTTTAATGTTTAAGAACACGGTCAATACTCACCAAATGTATGACACAAACTATCATGAACATCTCGATAGCATGGTCACGTGGGCAACCGGCATTTATCCCGATTCTGGATTAATGGTGATCGGCACTGCAGATAAGCGTTGGTTTGTTGAGGTCGACTTCGGTACCGATTTTGATTATTGCAATGGTATCTCAAGACCGCATATCGCGCCCTATCAAGAGCCACTGTTCTTTAAGAGTGAGAGTGAAGCCCGAGACTTTGCTATTTCGCAAATACGAGCGATAGACAATACCTTCGAAGTTCTGGATCTACATGGTTACTTCGAGCAAAACGGGGAAGACGAATGACACCATACAAAAAATCTTTTGGCCAATGGGTATCTGTAGGCGAATCACTGCCGACTACGGATGGTAAATACATGTGCAAGATTGAGCGCGCTGGAGTAGAGATAGAAGCTCTTCGCCTTCTAAAAGGGAATCATTGGGGTCGTCTCAGAAAACGGAAAATAAAGCACGCTAAGCCGGTGGCAGCGGTCGCAATGGCCTAAACTTCCCCGCACCGACCTTGGCGCTGCTGCGCCATAGGTAATCGCCGGTCAGGTTGATGTGCTCCCACCCCAGCGGCGACAGATATTGCAACAATGTGTCGTCCAGCGCCGTGCCGTTGCCACGCAAAGCACTGGTGGCACGCTCCAGATATACCGTGTTCCACAACACGATGGCCGCCGTCACCAGATTGAGGCCGCTGGCCCGGTAGCGCTGCTGCTCAAAACTGCGGTCGCGGATTTCACCCAATCGGTAGAAGAAGACCGCCCTGGCCAGCGCGTTGCGCGCCTCGCCCTTATTCAGCCCCGCATGGACGCGGCGGCGCAGCTCCACGCTTTGCAGCCAATCCAAAATGAACAGCGTGCGCTCGATGCGCCCCAGCTCGCGCAACGCCACGGCCAAGCCGTTCTGGCGCGGGTAGCTGCCGAGTTTGCGCAGCATCAGCGAAGCCGTTACCGTGCCTTGCTTGATGGAGGTGGCCAGCCGCAGAATTTCATCCCAATGGGCGCGTATTTGCTTGATGTTCAGCCTGTCGCTGCTAATCATCGGCTTGAGCGCGTCATAGGCGGCATCGCCCTTGGGGATGAATAGCTTGGTTTCGCCCAAGTCACGGATACGCGGCGCGAAGCGAAATCCCAGCAAATGCATCAAGCCAAACACGTGATCGGTGAAGCCTGCCGTGTCGGTGTAGTGTTCCTCGATGCGCAAGTCCGACTCGTGGTACAGCAGGCCATCAAGCACGTAAGTTGAATCACGAATGCCCACGTTGACCACCTTGGCACTGAAGGGCGCGTACTGGTCGGAGATATGGGTGTAGAAAGTCCGTCCTGGACTGCTTCCATACTTCGGGTTGATATGACCAGTGCTTTCTGGTTTGCTGCCGGTTCTGAAGTTCTGGCCGTCCGACGATGACGTGGTGCCGTCACCCCAGTTGCCGGCGAAGGGTTGCCGAAACTGCGCATTCACCAGCTCGGCCAGCGCCGTCGAATAGGTTTCATCGCGGATGTGCCAGGCTTGCAGCCAAGACAGCTTGGCGTAGGTGGTGCCAGGGCAGGACTCGGCCATTTTGGTCAGACCCAGGTTGATCGCGTCGGCCAGGATCGTCGTCAACAGCAAGGTTTTGTCCTTGGCCGTGTCGCTGGTCTTCAGGTGTGTGAAGTGGCGGGTGAAGCCCGTCCATTCATCGACCTCCATCAGCAACTCGGTGATTTTGAGGTGCGGCAGCAGCATAGCTGTCTGGTCGATCATGGCTTGCGCGGCGTCTGGTACTGCCGCGTCCAGCGGCGTGATCTTCAGGCCTGACGCGGTGGTGATGATGGCATCCGGTAAGTCGTTGGCCGCAGCCATGCGGTTGACTGTGGCGAGTTGCGCCTCCAACAATTCCAACCGGTCATGCAGGTATTGGTCGCAGTCGGTGGCCACTGCCAGCGGCAATTCGCTGGCCAGCTTCAAAGTGGCGAACTTCTCGACCGGCACCAGGTATTCGTCGAAGTCCTTGAACTGGCGAGAACCCTGCACCCAGACATCACCGGAGCGCAGCGCGTTCTTCAGCTCCGACAGGGCGCATAACTCGTAGTAACGCCGGTCGATGCCGTCGTCGGTCAGAACCAGCTTTGCCCAGCGCGGCTTGATGAATGCGGTTGGCGCATCGGCGGGCACCTTGCGCGCGCTGTCGCTGTTCATGCCGCGCAGCATGTCGATGGCATCGAGCACACCCTTGGCGGCGGGCGCAGCCCGCAATTTGAGCACGCCCAGGAACTGCGGCGCGTAGCGGCGTAGCGTGGCATAGCTTTCACCGATGTGGTGCAGGAAATCAAAGTCGGCAGGCCGCGCCAATGTTTGCGCTTCGGTGACGCTGGCGGCGAAGGTGTCCCAGGGCATAACGGCCTCGATGGCGGCGAACGGATCGCTGCCGCTTTGCTTGGCCTCAATCAACGCTTGACCGATGCGCCCATACATCCGCACCTTGTCGTTGATCGCCTTGCCGGAAGCCTGGAACTGCTGCTGATGCTTGTTCTTGGCCGCGTTGAACAGCTTGCCGATGATGCGATCGTGAAGGTCGATGATTTCATCGGTGACGGTGGCCATGCCTTCGATGGCCAGCGCTACCAGCGTGGCATAGCGTCGTTGCACCTCGAACTTTGCCAGATCAGCAGGCGTCATCTGGCCACCTTCACGAGCGATTTTGAGCAGGCGGTTCTGGTGAACCTGCCGCTCGATGCCTGCGGGCAGATCAAGTGCTTGCCAGGATTTCAGGCGCTCAATATGTTCGAGCATGTGGCGAGAGTTCGGTTTGGCAGGCGACTGGCGCAGCCATGCCAGCCACGTCACTTTACTGCCGTCCTTGCGCTTGAGAAGTTCGTCCAGGCGCTGACGGTGGGGTGATAACAAAGAATCGGTCAGCGCCGCGTAAATGCGTCGGTTGGCACGGGTGATGGCCTCGGCGCTTGCGCGCTCGATGGCATTCATGGCGGGCAGGATAATGCTCTGCCGCCGCAGATTCTCGACAAGTGCGCTCGCCAGCACGATGCCTTTGTCGGTCTGCAAGGCCAGCTCGGTCAATGTATGCACGGCTTGCCGATAGTGGCTCATGGTGAAGGGCTTGAACCCAAAAACCGTTTGCAGCTCGACCAAGTGCTCCCGCCGTGTCTGTTCGCGCTGGCCGTACTCGCTCCAACTTTCCACTGGCATCTTGAGTTGCGCGGCCACCATGCGCAACAGGGGCGGAAACGGAGGCTCATCGACGCCCAAAAAGGTGCCAGGGAATCGCAAGTAGCAAAGCTGCACAGCGAAGCCCAATCGATTCGCGGCGCCGCGACGCTGACGGATCACCGACAGGTCGGTTTCGTTGAACGTGTAGTGCCGTATCAGTTCGTCTTTGGCATCTGGCAGTGCCAGCAGGCTTTCGCGCTCGGTGGCGGACAGGATTGAGCGGCGTGGCATGGTCAGTCTTCCCGCAGGTACTGGTACAAGGTTTCGCGGCTGATGCCGAAGTCACGGGCCACCAAGGTTTTTTGGTCGCCTGCCGCAACTCGCCGTTTCAACTCGGCAATTTGTTCGCTGTTCAGCGATTTCTTTCGTCCCCGGTAGGCACCGCGCTGCTTGGCCAGCACGATTCCCTCGCGCTGACGTTCGCGGATCAGGGCGCGCTCGAACTCAGCGAAGGCTCCCATGACCGACAGCATCAGATTGGCCATCGGTGAGTCCTCGCCGGTGAACTTCAGCCCTTCTTTGACGAACTCCATGCGCACGCCCCGTTGTGTCAGCCCTTGGACGATGCGGCGCAGGTCATCAAGGTTGCGTGCCAGCCTGTCCATGCTATGCACCACCACGGTGTCGCCCTCGCGGACGAAGGCCAGCAGCCTTTCCAGCTCGGGACGCTGGGTGTCCTTGCCAGAAGCCTTGTCGGTGAACACCCGCGCCACCTGAACACCCTCCAATTGCCGTTCCGGGTTCTGGTCGAAGCTGCTGACGCGGACATAGCCGATGCGTTGACCTTGCAAGATGCCTCCAAAGGCAAAAGTGTCAGGATGAAATCTATTACCTTTGACGGAATATGTCAATCAATAGGAAATTTAACTCTATTCTGACATCGTTTGTCGTTTTCAGAAGACGGCTGCACTGAACGTCAGAAGCCGACTGCACTATAGCAGCGGAGGGGTTGGATCCATCAGGCAACGACGGGCTGCTGCCGGCCATCAGCGGACGCAGGGAGGACTTTCCGCAACCGGCCGTTCGATGCGGCACCGATGGCCTTCGCGCAGGGGTAGTGAATCCGCCAGGATTGACTTGCGCTGCCCTACCTCTCACTAGTGAGGGGCGGCAGCGCATCAAGCGGTGAGCGCACTCCGGCACCGCCAACTTTCAGCACATGCGTGTAAATCATCGTCGTAGAGACGTCGGAATGGCCGAGCAGATCCTGCACGGTTCGAATGTCGTAACCGCTGCGGAGCAAGGCCGTCGCGAACGAGTGGCGGAGGGTGTGCGGTGTGGCGGGCTTCGTGATGCCTGCTTGTTCTACGGCACGTTTGAAGGCGCGCTGAAAGGTCTGGTCATACATGTGATGGCGACGCACGACACCGCTCCGTGGATCGGTCGAATGCGTGTGCTGCGCAAAAACCCAGAACCACGGCCAGGAATGCCCGGCGCGCGGATACTTCCGCTCAAGGGCGTCGGGAAGCGCAACGCCGCTGCGGCCCTCGGCCTGGTCCTTCAGCCACCATGCCCGTGCACGCGACAGCTGCTCGCGCAGGCTGGGTGCCAAGCTCTCGGGTAACATCAAGGCCCGATCCTTGGAGCCCTTGCCCTCCCGCACGATGATCGTGCCGTGATCGAAATCCAGATCCTTGACCCGCAGTTGCAAACCCTCACTGATCCGCATGCCCGTTCCATACAGAAGCTGGGCGAACAAACGATGCTCGCCTTCCAGAAAACCGAGGATGCGAACCACTTCATCCGGTGTCAGCACCACCGGCAAGCGCCGCGACGGCCGAGGTCTTCCGATCTCCTGAAGCCAGGGCAGATCCGTGCACAGCACCTTGCCGTAGAAGAACAGCAAGGCCGCCAATGCCTGACGATGCGTGGAGACCGAAACCTTGCGCTCGTTCGCCAGCCAGGACAGAAATGCCTCGACTTCGCTGCTGCCCAAGGTTGCCGGGTGACGCACACCGTGGAAACGGATGAAGGCACGAACCCAGTGGACATAAGCCTGTTCGGTTGGTAAGCTGTAATGCAAGTAGCGTATGCGCTCACGCAACTGGTCCAGAACCTTGACCGAACGCAGCGGTGGTAACGGCGCAGTGGCGGTTTTCATGGCTTGTTATGACTGTTTTTTTGTACAGTCTATGCCTCGGGCATCCAAGCAGCAAGCGCGTTACGCCGTGGGTCGATGTTTGATGTTATGGAGCAGCAACGATGTTACGCAGCAGGGCAGTCGCCCTAAAACAAAGTTATGCAGCCAAATCCCAACAATTAAGGGTCTTAAAATGGTAAAAGATTGGATTCCCATCTCTCATGATAATTACAAGCAGGTGCAAGGACCGTTCTATCATGGAACCAAAGCCAATTTGGCGATTGGTGACTTGCTAACCACAGGGTTCATCTCTCATTTCGAGGACGGTCGTATTCTTAAGCACATCTACTTTTCAGCCTTGATGGAGCCAGCAGTTTGGGGAGCTGAACTTGCTATGTCACTGTCTGGCCTCGAGGGTCGCGGCTACATATACATAGTTGAGCCAACAGGACCGTTCGAAGACGATCCGAATCTTACGAACAAAAGATTTCCCGGTAATCCAACACAGTCCTATAGAACCTGCGAACCCTTGAGAATTGTTGGCGTTGTTGAAGACTGGGAGGGGCATCCTGTTGAATTAATAAGGGGAATGTTGGATTCGTTGGAGGACTTAAAGCGCCGTGGTTTACACGTCATTGAAGACTAGTCCTTTGCATAACAAAGCCATCAAACCGGACGCCAGAGATTCCGCGCCTGTTGCGCATGGCTTCGCCATTTTATGCGCAATAGGCGCGCCACCCTGTCGCCGTTTATGGCGGCGTTAACCCAAAGGAGTATCGTGAAAATATCACTAATGGCTGCAAAAGCAAGAAATGGGGTTATTGGCTGCGGCTCGGATATCCCGTGGAACGCTAAAGGTGAGCAGCTGCTTTTTAAAGCAATAACTTACAATCAATGGCTCTTAGTCGGCCGTAAAACATTTGAGGCAATGGGGGCTCTCCCAAATAGAAAGTATGCAGTTGTCAGCCGCTCAGGATCGGTAGCTACTAACGATGATGTGGTTGTGTTTCCATCTATAGAAGCAGCAATGAGGGAGCTAAAGACTCTTACGAACCATGTTGTTGTTTCTGGTGGTGGAGAGATCTACAAGAGTCTGATCGCCCATGCCGACACGCTACATATCTCGACAATAGATTCCGAGCCAGAGGGCAATGTTTTCTTTCCGGAAATCCCCAAAGAGTTCAATGTGGTGTTCGAGCAGGAATTTCATTCAAATATAAATTATCGCTATCAAATCTGGCAAAGGGGTTAACCATCCAAGCCATCGGACACATTTTGCTTCGCTGCGCTCAAAACGCAAAATGTGCCGCTGCTTAGCGGCGTTAGATGCACTAAGCACATAATTGCTCACAGCCAAACTATCAGG
>NZ_CAWMYL010000083.1:0-822 GCF_963871815.1 Vibrio sp. L85 | reverse complement strand
ATCTACCGTGAAGTTTTCAGGACCTTCGTAGACTTCGTCATCAATCGAAGCGATTCGAACATCGAACTGAGTCATACCAGCAGGAACACTCACCACACCATTAACAGGAACGGCTACCCAACCTGAGCCAGTGTTGTATTCAAGGGTACCGAGGTCACCGGCTTCGGTATCACCAAGGTTAAGGTCGAGCTGAACCTCCACTGGAGCTTCTGATGCATTAGATAATGAGACAACGAAGTTGGCGGTATCGCCTTCGTTAATCGTACCAGCATCACTAATAGATACCGTTGGACGGTCATCATCTGGATCGGGATCAGGGCCAGTACCATCATCGACAACGGTTGCGGTACCCGTGTCAGTGCCTTGGACAGGACCGAGACCGGTCACGTCTACCGTGAAGTTCTCTGGTCCTTCATAAACTTCATCATCAATAGAATCGATTCGTACATCGAACTCAGTTAAGCCTGCTGGTACAGTCACTACGCCATCGACAGGAACGGCAACCCAACCTGAGCCAGTGTTGTATTCAAGGGTACCAAGGTCACCTGCTTCGGTGTCACCGAGGTTAAGGTCGAGTTGAACTTCGACTGGGGCTTCTGATGCATTAGTTAACGAGACAACGAAGTTGGCGGTGTCACCTTCGTTAATCGTTCCAGCATCACTGATAGATACCGTTGGGCGGTCGTCATCCGGATCGGGATCAGGTCCCGTACCGTCATCAACAATGGTGGCGGTCCCCGTATCAGTGCCTTGAACAGGACCAAGACCGGTCACATCTACCGTGAAGTTTTCAGGACCTTCGTAGACTTCGTCATCAATCGA
>NZ_CAWMYL010000082.1:0-1043 GCF_963871815.1 Vibrio sp. L85 | reverse complement strand
ATTCCGCAAAAGTTAAATAACCATCATTGCACCATGATGGTGCAATGATGGTTGTCATCTTTTCTTCCTTCTCTCTCTTCGTTCCTGTGTCTGCCCTTCTTTCCGTTCCCTATTCAGTCGCCATGGGTACGGCTTTTTAGCTTTGCGCTGGTCAATTGTTCCCAAGGCGATCCACTGAATACTGATGTTGTCATCCTGACGTTTCTCTTTCTCCGAAAGCGACCACACACCACGGCGCATTGATTTCAATGCGAATGATTGTCTGTGAAAAGGATAAATGCAATAAAAACAATGAGTTACAAAGTTATGCTAAGGCAAGATGACCATCAAAAAAATTTTCAAAATCTCAACTAATTAGCCGCTAAAATCCCAATGTAAAAATATGAATATAGAATGAATTGTCATTGACGCCTTTCAGGGTAAGGCTTCAAGGTTGGTTTCAATGTAAATATAATTAAAATTAATTGAATTGTTATTTATGCCTTGTTTTGTAAGGCAGTAGAGGGGATTTTTAAAGAGTGCTACAATGGTTTTTCATTGGTGTTTAATTGGTTTTTATTGAGGTGAAAAAGTGGACTTCATTGAAATCCATTGAGGAGAAAAAGCTAAATTATGTCGCGTTCTTACCCTTTACAAAGCTCCCTGCGAGGGAAGTTAGAGCAAGATTTTAAGAAGTACAGAGATAGAGAAAGGTTAAGTGATGCTGAGGCAACTCGTCAGCTTTTGACCTTGGCACTGCGCATCAAGCTAAATGATAGTGACGATGATAGACCTTCCAACCGTGAGCTGATGGAAGAGACTTATCGCAGAGTTAGGCAAGTTCAAGGAGTGTTGAATTTAAATTTAGCGCATAGCTTTGATGGTGAGAGTTATTATAAGAACAAGGCCGACTCTATTGAGCAAAGAAAATCGAATACTGCATTGGTAGATAAAAGCGTTGATGAGTATCTTTCAGGCGAAAAAAAAGGGTAGCCACTGGCTACCCTTTTTTATCTTTCTAACTCTCTGTCGATTTCTCTGTCCTCCCAATCACTTTCTTTCTC
>NZ_CAWMYL010000081.1:0-360 GCF_963871815.1 Vibrio sp. L85 | reverse complement strand
TCATTGCACCATCATGGTGCAATGATGGTTATTTAACTTTTGCGGAATAATAAACAGATTGGACTTTTTGGATGTATATTTTTCTGGCGTGCTCGGTACGTTTGGAGAAGCCAGCATTATAAGCGCCTACGCTGTTCCAGTTATAACCGTGAGTAGCAAAGTTCGTACTTAATACCCAAGCACCTAATGAAACATTAAAACACGGCTCATAGACGTTCTGCTCGTTCACATTAAGATCAGCAAGTTTGCTAAACCAGCTTGAATTAATTTGCATCAACCCAAAATCACGGCTAGTGATCTTACCCGCAGCGTTTTTATTTTCGTTATAAGCAGTCGGATCAAGGCTACTTTCAACTTGAG
>NZ_CAWMYL010000080.1:0-4766 GCF_963871815.1 Vibrio sp. L85 | reverse complement strand
ACAAAAAGGAAACTCAATATGGCGCAACAAAACTCAACCCTAACTCTCCCTAAAATGCCAAACAGCGACCAACGTCTCGCCGTTGGGCACGAAAGCCCTCCTAAAAATGATGTCTCTTTGTCCGAGGTTCAAGTTGGCTTCATTCAACTGGTTGATTGCGATTCTCAGCAGGTTCTTGCTCAACGTGAAGGTCTTAATAAGCCAACGTGTTTTGAGTATCTACAAGAAAAAGTATGGAGCGTGGTCGCGGGGTTGGAGATGCGCTTTGTTGAGCAAACAGAGGTGGTTCACCCTTATAAGTTCTTCTGTGCAGTGCCTAAAGCCTCCGTCGTAAAGGTTTATCACAGCCAGCTAGTGAGCCAAGAGCCAGTAGATGTAAAGCCGGTTTGGCAAGGACTTGCGCTGCAACTTGAAGAGAGTCGTGCGCTTATCGAAAGTGCGCAGTGGGATGCCTTTGACCTTGAAGGCAACTGGATTGGCACATCGGAATACTAAGCGAGGGATTGAGCATGACTCCACTATCTAACAACACCGTTCGTTTTGTTCAACTTCATGAGCAAGTTAAAGCGTTGCGCCAGTCAACGAGAGGGACCTCTGCATCACAAGGTGTCACTAAGCTGTCTTCATGTGAGTTGATGAGCCAGCGTCTGCAGCATTTGAAAATGTTCAGCCGCGGTAAGAGTGAAGAGCAATTGCGCGACGTGGCAGCGTTAAAAACATTGGGGCTGCGAGATACCATCAAAAGCCTGTTCCCTGAACTAGGAAAGCGTGCGCTCCAGCATCATGAGATTTTCGAGCTTGTGCTTGAACTAGACAGCAGCATTGAACTAGGCGAGTGGCGCTTAAGAGAGAGCGCGCACGAGGTGATTGTGTATGCGTATTATGGCTCTGTCTTCCCTGGTCTGCGCTTTAAAAAATGCGGTGATGTTTACCACTGCGCAGGTTTCAACTTTGATATCCGTTTATCGGAATGAGGTGGTGAATGATGAATAACATTGAAATCCCAGTGACTTATGACGCCCTTGGTCGCATGCGGTATCACCCTGACTTTCACCCAAACCACGGTTCGCCTTGGAAAACGACAGAGCAAAAATATCTGATTGAGCGTTACGTGCTTGATGGACCTGAGTAAGTCAGTTTTGCGCTTGGTCGAACCATTCATACCGTGATGGCAAAAGCCTGCGAACTGCGAAAGCTTGATCTCATGCCAAAGCCAGTCAAATTAAAACACCATCGCCGAGTTCAACGTTCAGAAGGAAAATGAGATGAAAACTCCGAGTTATTTTGTTGCGCTCTCAGCGCTCACTGGTCGTGATTTTAAACGCCGGGCTGTCATTACTTCCAAGCGCCGCTTTGAGCTCTATGACGATGGTAAGCAGTGCAATGTGCACAACTGGTCAACTGAGTATCAAACACATATTTATCATCAGCTAAGCCTTTCTATAGTGGACGATAAGCCATTGTATTTTGTTGACACCCATTGCTCATTGACTCAAAGCTGGCTTTGCTCGCAGACGTACCGAACTATCAAGGAAGTGAAAAAAGCTTGGCACGGTCTATTGTAGAAGATCAATTTATTGGTGCGGGTTGCCACTGAGTCAATCTACATCGTTTCAATTAGGTTATTGAGGTGTAAACATGAGCATTCACTTACTCTTTGTCAAAATCCAATCTCTCTCAGAGCAGGCCAGTATTGATAGTGGGACGTCTTATGAAGAATACCTTCGCCTTTTTACGCTCTATTTTGAACGCAGCTTTAAGAGAAAGTCAGAGGTAGCACTGAAAATTGCTGGAGTGTTTGGTTATGACACATCGATGCGTCAGCGTGTCACGGTGCAAGGTTCGAATCGTCGCTGTCGATAACCTGGCATATCTGGCTTTCCGTGTTCTTTCGTCTATCGCTCCTTCCTTTAAACCGTCTCTCGCCACGCTTTGTTTGCAAGGGAAGTACACGCGATATCCCTAAAGCAGCAAGCTGCTAAGGGCTAGCGCCCCTTGCAAAGCACAGCGATGGAGAGATGCCGGGCAGTCAGGCGATAACGAAATGAACCGGAGTAAGCCATGACTGCATCGATTACCTACACCAACAACGCTCTTTTTACTGCTGAAGAACAAGCGACCTTAGCGCTTGCTGCAGATATCCTAAAGTCAAAACTCACCATCAGTGAGCAACCAGCACTGACCTCTCCAGGCATGGTGAAAACCTTTTGCCAACATTCCCTTGCTGCCAAAGAGCATGAAGTGTTCGGCGTTATCTTCCTAGATAACCAACATCGAGTACGCTCTACCGCAGAGCTTTTCACTGGTACGGTAGATGCTGCATCGGTTTATCCTCGTGAGGTAGTTAAGAAAGCATTAGCTGAAAATGCTGCTGCCGTTATCCTGTACCACAATCACCCGTCGGGCGTTGCAGAGCCGAGTCAAGCTGACCGTCGTATTACGCACCGATTGACCGATGCGCTGGCACTGGTTGATATTAAAGTTCTAGACCACTTTGTTGTATCTTTTGAGGATGTCGTCTCTTTCGCAGAACGTGGCTGGATTTAAGCAAGAGGCGGCTAAGCCGCCTCTTTTTGTGCCCGACTCGCAAATTCAAAGGTGATTTTTCATCTTGTCAGTGTGGTTTGCTGCTTCATTTGTTGTGATTGTCATTCAATATCTAGTGGTTATAGCAGCTGAAAGTGACACTACATATTGTGTTTTGCTGTGAGCATTTCTTTTATCGGGCGTTCTCCCTTGCAGCAAGCTGCTTTGGTCGGTTCACTCCGTCGCTGCGCTCCTCCCGCGATAACTCAGCCACGTGTATCGAGCACGCTCGATGTGGCATTGAGTTCCTGCGAACAATCACCCAACGCACTTCACTCACTTTGTTCGCTGCGCCTCGCCGTCTCACTCAGCTCAATGCGTTAGTTGACGCAGGAAGTATTGATGCTGACTACTTAGTGCTCGCAAAGTGTTAACCGAGTCAGAAGCGCAGTCTTATGCCACTGAAATCTCACTGACAGAAAACGTCACACGTGCAGCCATGCACCCTGTTGATGAATTTGAAGCTTACTCACGCGTGATTGAGGGTGGGGGAACGGTTGAAGCTGTAGCGCAGCGTTTTGGTAAAACACAGCTTTACGTGCATCAGCGCATGAAATGAGCCGCCGTTGAGTCGGTTATCCTCGATGCATACCGTGAAGGTAATGTCTCGCTAGAGCGTGTCATGTTGTTCACCATTGCCAGCCCTGAGCGTCGGCTTGAAGAGTGGGAGCGAGTAAAAGACAGAGCATTCTACGGGGATGGTCAAATTCGCAATATGCTCAAAGAGTCTGCGTTAGAAGCATCAAGTGGCTTGATGGTTAGGATTTTCAATCCTAACCATCGAATTAATGTAACAACGCTAATTTTAGCACTACATGATATTTTTAGTTCCCTGCCATGCGACAGAGCTTTAAAAGCGCAATTGGGCTCCAAACATTAGACCGCTGGAGTCAAAATCACTGTTTTTTGAATATACATATTCTGCGTTTAAGCCGAAATATTTATAACTCCAACTTATACCACCTGCCGCTTCTCCACCGATGCTAGCATGGTCGATATTTTTGGTCTGGTTATTTACTTTATATGTATACTCAAGAGTGTAGTATGTAACGCCGGCTTTACCGTAGAGTTCAAATCCTGAACCCAATGGGTAGCTCGCATAGCCACTCATTCGGGGACCTGAGAAACTAGTGTCAGAGATTTGAGAAATCTGGCTAACGATTGCCGAACCGATACCGTCAAACGCTCCTTTATAACCAGCTTCAATACCGAAATTGTGCATTGGCATATATCTATAATAAATCTCGCCGAGGAACATGTCTCCAGATTCTTTACTTGTTGGTGCGTCGTAATTTACACCTCCATAACCCATGTTTGTGCCAATAATATGTTTATTAGTTGTGGCATTAGCAGATAGAGAAAATGTGGATAAAACCAAAACAGCAATAAATGAATAACGCATATTGCGCTCTCCTTTAGATTAGGGTGTCACCATGACTCACATATCAAAGCATAAATTTTAAATTATATATACTGGCGACCAGATATAGATAGCTTTTTGAAGCGCATCGATAAAGGCGCTCAGGGGCTCAAGAAAGGCGATTTGGTGGCTCAGGCCACTTACTTCTAAGTGGCGGTGATACCTGCTTATGCAGGCACAGAAAGCGCATTTCGATAAGTGGATGCCAAAGGGCTTCTAACTCAACAAGATAGACCGTCCTAACGGACTGCCCATCCGCACTACTTGGAGAGTGACCCATGGCTAACCTTGGTGTACTGCGTATCCATAAAACCCGTCGATTTGTCGCTTGTTGGGGGGAAGTGCAGTTGTATTGCGTTGTGTATGATAGGCGATGTTATGAAATGAAAACGAAAGTTCCTATCTGGGCGTTGCTCAAAGGCTCTTATTCTGTCCCTGAAAATCGAGACGGTAGGGTAGTTAAGCCTATTCATGCGCTCAAGCATGTTCATCAACGTATGATGAGAAATAGTTTGTTGTAAGCTGTTCATGTATTTCATGGGATAGGCCGTTTCACTGCCTATCCTGTTGTCAAAGTTTCAAAGTGCTGAGTTACCTTGATTTTGTTCAGTACGGGCTTTTGAAGGCGTAGCTTTTGCAAAATGGGGTATTCGGAAAATGATCGGAAGATTTATCAATTTCTGATTTCGTGTTTTTCTGGGATTGGTAAAATTTCTTGCTTCTTGCTTCTTGCTTCTTGCTTCTTGCTTCTTGCTTCTTG
>NZ_CAWMYL010000079.1:0-524 GCF_963871815.1 Vibrio sp. L85 | reverse complement strand
CAAACAGGAAACGCAGCTGAAACGGGAAGCTCAACACCCACTGACGCATGGGTTGTTCAGGCAGTACTTCATCAACCAGCAAGGCGGCACTTTCGGCCATCCGCCGCGCCCCACAGCTCGGGCAGAAACCGCGACGCTTACAGCTGAAAGCGACCAGGTGCTCGGCGTGGCAAGACTCGCAGCGAACCCGTAGAAAGCCATGCTCCAGCCGCCCGCATTGGAGAAATTCTTCAAATTCCCGTTGCACATAGCCCGGCAATTCCTTTCCCTGCTCTGCCATAAGCGCAGCGAATGCCGGGTAATACTCGTCAACGATCTGATAGAGAAGGGTTTGCTCGGGTCGGTGGCTCTGGTAACGACCAGTATCCCGATCCCGGCTGGCCGTCCTGGCCGCCACATGAGGCATGTTCCGCGTCCTTGCAATACTGTGTTTACATACAGTCTATCGCTTAGCGGAAAGTTCTTTTACCCTCAGCCGAAATGCCTGCCGTTGCTAGACATTGCCAGCCAGTGCCCGTCACTCC
>NZ_CAWMYL010000078.1:0-2601 GCF_963871815.1 Vibrio sp. L85 | reverse complement strand
AAACTTGCGTTCGAGTGATAGGGCGGAAGTCCATTCCATACGCTAAGCAAAATCTTCCTGATCTGTCGGCTGTTTAAGCGGTCTTAACTCACCATTTAAAACCTGTTCGGTCAATGTAAATGAGTAATGCCCCAACATATTTACATGCTTATGACTGAGTGGTGATAGCCTTGCAATGTCTTCATCTTTTAGTGTTTCACCTTGCCGTTCTATGTGCTCTAATGCAGCTTGCATATACATGGTGTTCCACAGTACAACTGCATTAGTGACTAAGCCAAGCGAACCCAATTGATCTTCTTGCCCTTCTCGGTAACGTTTGCGGATTTCACCGCGTTGACCGTGACAAATGGCTCTGGCTACGGCATGACGACTTTCGCCTCGGTTTAATTGGGTTAGAATTCTGCGTCGATAGTCTTCGTCATCGATGTAATTCAGTAAATATAATGTCTTATTGATACGGCCAGCTTCGATAATGGCTTGGGCCAGACTTGATGGACGGTCACTTTTGAGTAATGACCGAATCAGTTCTGATGCCTGCACTTTCCCTAGTTTAAGAGAGCCGGCAACACGCATCATGTCATCCCAGTGAAGCTCAATTTTTTGAGGATTTACGCAGCTCCGAGCTAGCTCATCGAGTACGCCGTAATCCGCTTCTTTATCTACACGCCAAAATACCGATTCACCCGCATCGGCTAATCGTGGCGAAAATTGATACCCCAACAACCAGAATAAACCAAATACCATGTCACTGGCTCCGGCGGTATCCGTCATGATCTCAGTGGGGTTTAATCCTGTTTGCTGTTCCAGTAATCCTTCCAATACGAATATGGAGTCTCGTAGTGTTCCTGGTATAACGATTCCGTGAAATCCAGAAAATTGATCGGAGATGAAGTTATACCATGTGATACCACGGCTGGAACCAAAGTATTTTCGGTTTGCTCCTGAATTGACGGTTCTTACTGGTGTGATAAATCGCATCCCGTCAGCAGAGGCAACTTCTCCTCCGCCCCAATGCTTAGCTAGCGCAAGAGTAGACTGAAAATCGACAAATTTCGCATTGGCTTTTACTAACGTTTCAGCACGTAAATAATTTTGTTTAACCCAACTGAGTCGGTGTCTGGTCAGGGCGGGGATAATCAGTGACGTATTGTTTTCCCATTTCCGGCATGTAGCCATGAGGAACTTTAATAAATATCTGGATGGAAATGCCGCAATGGTTCCATTTGCTGATGAAGAATACGGATTATGTAAACACTATGAGGTTGTGAGCGATAAAAAATAGCATGTTTATGGTGATCGTGGCGGCGAAGCCCTTCGGCAATTTCAGGGCACTCGTAACCCATCAAAGGTTGTTCTGCAAGCGTTAGCAAAACGTCATGCATACTTTCTGTATAAGCATCCGCTTGCTCTATGCCAAAGTTTAATAGGGTGTATTCAAAGATATGCTCAAAGTCTTCTGCGGCGAGGTTGGAAAGTTTATACATTGTGTCTCTGCTTTACTTTAGTCGCAATGTCATGAAGTGATAATGAGCATTGACCACTCTGCTCTCCGGCTTCAATCGCCATTTTTAGAGCCGTGGTTTGTTTCTCTTGCCTTTCGAGTAGCCGCAATGCAGAACGAACCACTTCGCTTGTTGAGCCATAGCGACCAGTCGCTATGAGTTGGCCGACAAACTCATCTAGCTGAGACCCAATCGTAACACTAGTTGTGCGTGACATATTTCCACCTACGTGTGTGAATAATTAACACAACAATAATAGGTTAACTAAAATTCAAAATCAAATCATGATCTTCGTATGACAATAAAGTGTACCCTATAGTCATAGAATAAAAGTGGCAGTTTTTATATATTTGTCATAACCTATATGGCACACCATATTAGATCATAACTTAAATGTCACCTAGGACAGATTATGTACATCTTTGGCTATCTTAGAGCATCAACAAGCGACCAAAATGCAAAACGAGCACAGAGCACCTTACAGAGGTTTATACAGGAAAAAGGTTTTCGTATAGCTGGATGGTATATTGAGAATGAATCGGGAGCTTCATTACAAAGACCTAAATTACTCCGATTACTTGATGATGCTGCAATTGGTGATGCAATCATCATAGAGCAAATTGATCGTCTTTCTCGTCTTGATGAAGAAAGTTGGTTCACATTGAAAGAAATGCTGCACGAAAAAGAACTCAAGGTGATTAGTCTGGATTTACCAACCAGTCATGTTGCATTCTCTCCCCAAATCACCGATGAATTTACCGGATCGATGATCAAAGCAATAAATAGCATGATGATGGATATGCTAGCTGCTATCGCGAGAAAAGATTACCAAGATCGCCGCCGCCGTCAGGCTGAAGGAATAAAGAAAGCCAAAGAGGAAGGAAAATACAGAGGGCGGCAAGCTGACTCAGATCTACACGAAAAAATCTATCAGCTACGAGTTATCAACAAGCTGAGTATTAGTGATACCGCCAAACTTACCAATGTATCGGCTCGTACAGTAATTCGAGTAGCTCAAAAGTTGGCAAGTGAGCGTTCAGCAGGGTAAGAAGCTTAGCGTATGGAATGGACTTCCGCCCTATCACTCGAACGCAAGTTT
>NZ_CAWMYL010000077.1:0-281 GCF_963871815.1 Vibrio sp. L85 | reverse complement strand
ATCACTGACCCACATATCACGAATAAAATGAGGACCACCTAAAGACCCCGCATTGCCAATGCTCGCAACTGAAACAGGCTTACTCTCAAAGCAACCATTGAGTAAAAAGCACATACTTACAGCAATTAAAAATCTATACTTCATTATCAAATACCACTCGCTTGAGTTGGTTTCCTTCTTTCGTTACCGCATTAACAAGACTGTCCATTGCAGTCTCACACCCTGCGTTGATTAGTGCATCATGAGGACGATGTATCCATTCCTTTCCATACTGGCTAATC
>NZ_CAWMYL010000076.1:0-676 GCF_963871815.1 Vibrio sp. L85 | reverse complement strand
CATTGTTAATCCCTCATTTGAACAAGACGTCAACTGGTGTATAGAAGAATTAAAACGCCATTTTATCGATAGACCATACTGGGAGGAAACCATAACCGCGCATTTCACTCGTGGTAGCAACATCGATGAACAGTACTGGGAAATAGTCAATCAAATCGCGACAAAGCAAGTCACAGAAATACATCCAACTTTATTGTATTCAGAGGCTTACAGGGAATTAAATCGCATGGTTTTTTTCGCGATCAACGTCATTATTAGTTCGTTAGACGATATAGATATTAAAGACAAGATAGATCCCAATGCACTAGAAGAAATCCTAACAATCACACACCAAGAACTATCAGTAAGAGCACCCACATCGTTAACTGGACATGATGAATCATTAGAAAAGATACAAAACTGTCTCAATGTTTTTTGTTCTGCAACCGATACGCCACCCACTGATTTTGTGCATTATTCAGACGAAATGAATACATTGCGGCTAAAAGAGCTGCAATAACATTACTCACGACATCGACTCCATCACCCAGCCGCTAGCCAAAACTCATTTCTCTGATACACTCCTATCGCACCCAAAACTCATCAACTAAACAGGGATTACCTTTCTGGTCGCACTAAGATGAATGGTCATTCTGCTTAGTGTTGTTCGTTGATTCTCTCTGTTTTGGGTGCACCT
>NZ_CAWMYL010000075.1:0-8090 GCF_963871815.1 Vibrio sp. L85 | reverse complement strand
ATCTATTTAACTAAAGTTAAATAGATCTCTACTAACGATTGCTTTGTTTTCAATTGGTTACTTTGATTTTTACTAGAGCTATTGTATTTTTCTAATAACTACAAATTTTGCCACTACGCTGTGATTTCAAGC
Organism: Vibrio sp. L85; assembly: GCF_963871815.1. NCBI lineage: Bacteria > Pseudomonadati > Pseudomonadota > Gammaproteobacteria > Vibrionales > Vibrionaceae > Vibrio > Vibrio sp. L85. Next base: position 7,958 of record NZ_CAWMYL010000075.1, on the reverse strand, counting down.
TTTAGCTTTTCTTGTAAAAGCTGCATCTTCTAAGCTTATCGGCACACCAAATATTGGTTCCGTAAGTGGGATTACTTACAGTAATAATAAGATGCAGAATTAAGTAGACCACCTTCTGTTTGCGCACTTGCCAAACTGTACTCAGCTCCATTCAATTTTGTAAGCACTATATGGTTTTGAAACGCTGAATAGTAAATGAGACCAGTGTATGAGTTAGGACTTTTTTTCTTGATCTCATAATTACTTGTATGTTTCGTCATGCTGTCTTTTACAGTAATTTCATCGTTAAAGAGGTTTACCTCAATACTCATACCATTGGGTCTAGTGTAGTCATGGTCAAAGAAACAGCTTAGCTTTAAATTTTCTGCTTGAGTACTTGCAGATAAAGCAAGAAGTATTGGTATTAGACGCTTCATTCGCCCTCCTTTAGATTTAGCAATATCCAGTTTAAGTAACTAATTTTGTTCCTATATTAAAAGATTGTACTAGTCACTTTCTAGCTTAGAGATTGATGCGATAACTCCTTCGAAAGGACAAGGATCACAATTCGTTAAACGACAATGATCTTGTAACTTCTGTACTTGAAGCTTTTCTGGAGAAATGCCTAGTTCTGACATTAGCGTAGAAACATCATGTTGATTTATTAGGTTACATATTTTGTTGTCTGATTGAACCTGGTTAACCTTAGTAAGTCTGCTCATAATTCGTTTCGATCCAACTTAGTAAGTGATTAAAAAAACTCTTGACAGCTATAACCTGCGTATATTCGGTTTATTATGCTGCTCCATTCGTGTAATTTAATTCTTATGAATAACTAATTTTTCGCTTTTTGTTTTACATTCCATAAGAAATGACATGGATTTGCTGTCATCTTCGATTTGTAATCACTATAGGACTTGTACCCATGTGCCATAGCGAGCGCAGTTGCTAATAAGCTTGTTCCTGCTGTTGCCATGCTTAGACCCAAACCCGCAAAAGCAATACCAACATCAGTTAAATGAACTTTCTTAATATGCTTCATTTGCGGCGTTATTTGTCGCATTTGAACTTCAAACAGCTCATGTTGTGTATCTTCAATGATCGTGCGAACACGTTTTGGATCAGGTTCATTTCTTGCTGCTCGGAAGCCTTTTTCCAGTTCTGCACGAAATGAATGGAATGCTGAACCATCATTGTTTCGTATTGACATTAAATCCTCCGACGAAACCTTGTCCAAAAATGGTACATCCATTTGTAAAGTACAATTCAAAGCATTTGATTTAATGTCACTTTCGCTAGCATTTATGTTCAATAGATGACTTTCAAACGGGTGCTCAGTACCGAACATACACTCTAAGGAATTACTTAATGCAAGTCGTTTGTTAAGATCAATGAAATGGTTTCTTGCTGTTTGATTCACAGACTGTTTTACCCATTGAATGAAGTCCTCCTTCTCAGGAGGAACAGACGATAGCTTTTGAATTATCGTGTATATGTTTGCTTCTTCTGTTGGTTTAAATTCTGTTGGATTAAGCATATAACCCATACAGAATCCCTCCTCCATGCCTTTAAAATGAATGCTAATCTGGCGGCATGGATACAGGTCACGCATCACGAGTATGCGACCATTGTCATTTTCAACACTTCTAACATCTGCACTTGCTTTATACTCATCCAGAATATGTTTAGGCAGAACGTCTTCAAAACCAACATCAGAACATATGATTGGAATCTCAGCCCCTCGTTCTAACTCAAAACTAACAGGATAAAGCTTAACATAACCACCAACTACCAATGGTCGTAGCTCAATTAGTTTTATAGCGGCTTTAGCTAGACTTTGACGATCAACTTTAGGTGTTGACGCCATTCCCATGAATGATGTTAAGGCTTCTGTGGCTGACGTTCTAAAATCGGTTAGTTTAAAGACTGGGTCAGCTACAACTGCTTCTTCCAAATACAATGCTGCTTGTTTTAAACGAGATACTTGTGACATTGTGTCGGTTGCCATGCAACGAACAGTGTTTTTCGCTTTTATGCTGTTTCTTGTCTCAGGAAGCATTTTCAAACAGTACTCGCGGTAATTACGCAGTTCTTTCTCTAGAGCTGCGTCTGAGATCCCAGTGTAGAGACGAGTAATCAACGAGCTATCTAGTAACAACGAATCGTTCAGGTAATCGTATGCGTAACTTCCCATCTATTCTTTCCCTAATTTTTTGATGCCAATTGCTGTATTTATATCCTCCATGACTCTCTTGTGTTGTGCCTTATGAAGCGCCCAAGTGAGGTTTGCAATCGCATCGGCGTGTTCCATGCGTTCCACTTTAACTTGTTTTTTTAACTCTGACAGTTCCGTTTGAGCTTCACGCTTGGCTTTCAGTGCCTTGTTCTTGTTGCTCTTCAAAGTCTCAGTTCTAATTTCTCTTGCAGTCTTCTTTTCTGACTTATCAGCCTTAAGCTTAAGTACCTCATGATATAGCTCGGTGTAATAACTTAAAGAACCGTTCGATACGCCAGCCTTTTTCTCTACAGCAGACGGATTGATTTTAGCGCCGCCTTGCTTTAGCTCTTCCAGTGCTGCTCTTAGTTTTTTTTCATTTCTAGTCATATCACCAATCCTGTTACAGATTTTGTTTCTTTTACGAAGGCGTAATAACGAACTCGGTGAACTCAATATTGTGCTTTCTCATTACATGCTCCGCAGCTCGTAAGTCACTAAGTTCACGGCCTAACGTGTGCCTGTTGATTGTGCTATTTGCAAGCATTTTACTGATGAGTTTCACGCAACCATCATGCAATGTCTTCCAACGTTGAGCCTCTTCTCTCGTAATGCTAAGGTTCTCGCAACCATTAGATACGCAAGAGCTAGGCTGAAAAACATGTGATACTGAGCATTTTTCATTACCAAAGCAACGACCAAATCCTGTAGATCGTGACGCTGTATGGTTGTTTTTCTCTAAGGAGGCAAACTCTTTATCAGTTAAAGCCCTTGGCTCCCCTTCAACCATCAGATTTTCTGCAAAACCACCTGACGCTTCGCCAGAAACAACTTTGGACAGGTACTTTTCGTTATAAGTTTTTCGGCTTGCGTCCAATTCCCTCAACAGCTTTGGGTCTGTTTTTACTTGCATCAAAGCAAGCACATCACTAGTCGAGGTGTATATCATAGACATGCCAATGAAAATATGTTTCAACTGCTGCTTTAAGGCACCTAAGCAAGACAGATCGTTACCCACCGCAAAGTGTGCGAAGCTTCTGCGCCAAGTATGGTTAATGAAATGCCAGTAGTACGTACCATCAGCTTTCATCTTTCGTGGGTCGGCATTAACGTTACTGTTTAGCAAGTTATAAGAGGTATCCCATTCTCTCTTGTACTCTGGTTGCAAGTGTTGAGCTTTGAATTCATTCAGGCAGGTATTTAGGTTAGATTTATTGAGACTTACCTTTTTCTTATTGGCGTAATTAGTTGGCAAGTATTTCCAATCACCACCATTAGCCAATCCAATCACCTCTATTGCCTTTTCACAAATTTCAGCACAAACCCAGACATCTTCTCTAACAGCCCCTTGTTCCAACTTCACAGTGGAAGAGTTCAACAATGATGTTATAACCTCTTCGAAATCGACCGTTTCGTAAGAAGCCTCGTGTAAAAACACTGCTTCACTCACTCGCATTCCACTAAACGCCATACATGTTGTATAGCCTAAACCAATGGCAACCCTGCGAAATTCCACAAGATCTAGTGGCGAACCCATTTCTCCAAGTTGAGGCTTGCCGTCACTGGTGAACTGTATGTGATACCACTCGACTAATTCAATTAATTTGCCGAGCGTTTGTCCATATAACTCTGGGATAATGGTGGGATGGTTGCCTGTGCTTCCATTTGCTAATTCCTTAGCCAAAGCGTTACGGTTCTGGATGGGAAAGACTAGTCGCAAGTTCGATGGCAAGAAATCATTAGCATCGCTCAATGTTGTATAACTTGTTAGATGGTTCTCGCACGAGGTTTGAGAGTACTTTCTAGTTCTCAGGTACTCTTTAACCTTCTCAAAGAAAATCGGGTGAGCTAATGCTGCTAGCGTATCAGGCACCACTTCCCAATTATCAATGATATCCTTTACCAGCATTTGGCAGTGCTTGATTGCCCTGAGAGTCACGTTCTTTTTTCTGAGTTTCGAGGTGAATAGTTTGTCATTCGAACCATATAGCAGGTATGCTGATCGAACCTTTAAATCACGATAAATTGGGATGTCTTCATACTCAGGCTTCCAAGAAACATAATATACAGACGCATCTGAATTATCTAAGTTATATTCTTCAAATGACCATTTTCTAGCTTTAAATTGATTAATCGATTCCCCGCCATCGAGGGTGCAGTCTTTACCACTGTACAGATCTTCGTAATTAAGTAAGGACATCAACTTTCCTGTTGTCAGTATTGTAATTTGTTAAGCAAAACTACAGCTTTGTCTAACGAAATATGTGTTTTGTTTAGGTGGCGAGCATTTAGATATCCATTTTATCTAATACGGCATACATCCCATCCCAAAGCGGGTGCAAGCCTTGTTTATCAAGCTTCTTAATTGCCGTTGCTAATTTTTTTGGAGTGAGTTTGCCTTTGATAATTTGGAGCTTAGCCTTCAATTCACCCTGCTTTTCGATAAAGTGAGCGAAGCTAACATGGTAATTAATTGAGTCGTTTAAAATAGATTCGAAAGAAAGCAGTTTCCAGATGTCGTTCACTTCATCTACAACAGCAAAATTTGCGCACCCAAAACACTTGATGATAAACCCACACCCCATCAGCTTCTTATCTTCATCAGAAAGCAGCGGGTTCCTGTCTAGGCTCTTTTGAAACTCTTTGCTTTCAGCAGTTTCTAAACCTTTACATGTGCCACCGTTCTTTAGATCAGCCACTCCAGACTCTTGTTTCTCTTTTTCGTCAATAATCTTGGGGTTATAGAGGTTCTTTCCCTCTTCAACAGCAATGCTAATCTTTATTCCTCTTGCGTGTTTTTCTAGCGCATGAGCTGTCTGGGTCATTTCCTTGTGTGCCGTTTCGTTACTGACCTTCGAGTAGTTGTATCCACGATGGACTGATAACCTATGTCGTCCAGCAATCACTCCGCTAGCTTCACCTCGCTGAGATGAAACCCTGTGAATTACTGATGAACGTAATCGTTGCAGATTTAATTTGTATTTAGAGCGCTTTTTAAGTAGACCCTGTAGAATCCGATTTCGTATAACTAGTTTTGTAGCAAAAAGACCTACATCATGTGATGAGATTTCAGTCGCTTCACTGCCATGCAGGTAAAACAATACTTGCTGTGACTGAATGCCAAATTTCTTCTTAGCTTGCTCAATAACCTCCATCAAACGCACCACAAGGGTTTTTGAGCTTCTTCTCGCAACAAAACTGTTGTAGTCATTTGACTTACTAGAGCGATACTTAATAGCATTAAAAACAAAATCTTTTGAGCCGAGTTTTGAATACTCAGTGTCGAACTCTTCATAAATCAAAGAATTGAGTTCAGCAAAGGTCATCGCTGTATAGACCGTCAGCAATAAGCATGAACAAGAAATGAAGTCGTTAAAATCCCTCTCATAAGACATGGTGTTATTGCAAACTTGTTTATACAGACGCTGATGCTCTGGTATCAAAGCTCGAATAGTCGCTATCCAAGAAGTGTCATCGTAGTTATCGGTTTGTAAATCGTTTCCGCCTGTTTTCAGCTTGAACCTATCAGCCCTCAGTATTTTAGGTAGACCAATTAGCTCGAAGCCAGCACTTAAGTAAGCTTGCTTTCTTTCAATACTTTCTGGCTTTATCTTCGCCCCCTTTGTCATCTCATCGTATAAAGACGCTATAAAAGACTGAAAAGACTCTTTATTGTAAAACTCAGGACGCTTTGTAACCTCGTTATTGTATTGGATTAGTTGCTTCAAAGCACAAAGGTAAGTAACCTTTGATGCGTCCCTCAGAGAACTGTCATGAATGTGTTTGGCGTATTTTTGAAGCTCAGAGTCGCTGATAAAGGGTGAATCAAAGTTTTCTCGCAAGTCGATAGTTACCAACTTATTGTTGGAGTTTTTCAACTTTAATATTAATGGGTGAAGCTTTGAAACGTTACTCTCCGATGGCAGTTGGGCTTGCTCGCTGCTCAACCCTCGGGATTTATGCTTTGCCTTGTACGAGCTAGTTCGACGCTCTGTATTACCCAACGGTACTCTTTCCGATGGTGTTGCTTCAAATTTTCGCTTACGCCCCTTCCGCTCAGATACCAAGTGAGTAATCTCATCGCCAAAGTTAATCGAAGTGAAAAACTTTTTTAAGTTAGCTCGATATACTCGCTTTCCGCTGTCGCCAGCTTCCAATTGCTCATTGATGCTTAATAGGTAGGACTTAACATTCTCATAGCTTAGCGGTGATGCTTGTTCGTCTGAGTGTGCAATCAATCGATTGAGGGTCTGCCTTAGACCAGTGTTTAGTCTAGGTTCAAACTCTTTCATTGATTCATACAATGTGATGATCTCACTCTCATGCAAGACACCTTTGTAATCTACATTAAGATCAACCGTTTTGTTCCCTTGAATTACTATTACTTTATCCACTTATGCTATCCATAATTCATTGTTGTCCATGATTTTTTCAACCAAATCCCCCATAACATCAATCATCTCTCTGCTAGCCTGATTACCCGTCCAGTGAGTTAGATAGAGCTGTGTTGTTGAGATATTGCTGTGTCCCATCTCTTCCTTCAAAAGCGCTAAGGCTTGGCTATAACTAAAGCCATGATCTAGTAACGTGCTCATTTTTCGACAGCCAAATGTCACTCGTAAGTGATGCCAAACGTGATAAAACCGTGGGTCATCTTCGTCCATAATTTTATTTGCGATAATTGACCAGTAACGGTTGATTGTATTGGGGTTGTAAATCTCACCCTCTCGATTTAGTAGAGCGGGATGGTCGCGTTCACTCTCAACGTCTTCTAATTCAAGCCAAAGACTCAATCTTTCTTTGTAGCGAAGGCTGTTGTGATATTGATTAAAAAGCTGAGCGATTCGAAAAGGAATAGAGATATTCCGTTCTTTTCCGTTTTTGGTTTTAACTCCAGTTTTCGGACCTATTGATATATCGGATAAGGTTTCGCCTTCAAAATTTCTAGGGATCACTATGTGGCGCTTTCTAAGAGTGATTGATTCAGTTCGCCTCAGTCCACTAAAAAGAGAGAGAAGCATCGCTAATCGCGCTTCGAGCGGGATCTGTGATAAATGTTCGAATATGTACTCAATATGCCTGTCACTAATAGGTCTTAACTTTGTTTCTTTGCTTAGCTTCTTGATTGTGCAATCAGTAATATCTTTGCCGTATGCATTGGTTCCAGTAATTGCGAAGGGAAGTTGATCGATGTAAAAGAACTTCTTGAGAAATTTATAAAAACCTCGAATGCATCCTAAGTAGTTACTAGCAGTTTCATCAGTGTAATGCCCGTTATCAACATTTACTTGCAGCACATTTCTATAGGAGAAAATAGGGTTTTTGTCATCATCCACATGCAAGTGTTCATCCCACTTTAAGTTATTTTCATGCATGACTTGGAAGAAAGATTTGAGTGCTCGCTCAGTAGGAGATATGTCTTTTCTATTAACTGAAATTCTGAGATATAGGAGGTAAGCGTTAGCGATGAATATTGGCTCATTATCATCGTATAACAGTTTCAACCCTTGATAGTTAACTGGAGTGCCATGAGTGGATACCTTAGCCTCACCATTTTCGTCAATGATTGCTTGTGTATCTTTATAGATCGGAATTGTAGGTGAGGTTTTGACTAGCCTTAGCATTTTTCTCTCCATTAAAGTAACTGTATAACTATACAGCGCATGGGGAGGTTATCCTAACTATTTTTCTAACTTTTATGTACATTTTAGAATTACGTTAGTTTTCTAAAACGGATTTCTAAAGATGACATCTAGGGTGCATA
>NZ_CAWMYL010000074.1:0-221 GCF_963871815.1 Vibrio sp. L85 | reverse complement strand
CACATGAGACTCACCCTCTAAGCCATAACCGAGCAAGATCAGAGTGCGTTCATCTGATGTCCATGCGGTTATTACTGAGGTCTTGAGTCTGAGGGTCGCTTGCCATAGGCAAGACATAATTGGCTTATTCATGTTTTGATTCCGAAAGATTTTAGGGTTGTTTGGTTTCCACGCCAAACAATGAATGTTCAATCTACACAAGATCTGTAAAAAGATCAAAT
>NZ_CAWMYL010000073.1:0-392 GCF_963871815.1 Vibrio sp. L85 | reverse complement strand
TTTCCATATCGTGTCGTCATCGATGCCGAGTTTTCGGTAGTGCTCAATTAACGCCACGTCGATGCACTCTCCTTTTTCATGACACTGGCTGCACCATGAAGTATCAGCAACCAAATAACCGTAGTGTTTGAATAACCCTGGTGCGCAGTTATCACACACCTGACAAGGAAAGGCTTGTTGCTCAGGGTGGTTCATCGCAGAGAAAAACGCAGCCGGCCCAAGATTAAAACCAGTCATTGGCGATAAATGAGTTTTCAATAGTCGCTTGGCTTCTATGCGGGAAAGGTTGAGCGGTTTGATGAGCGTTTTTAACTGATAGGTTTTGCTTTTGTCTGCAAGCAAAGCTAACCGAATGTTTTGCTTATGACACTCGGTTAAAAAGGTATAGAGTT
>NZ_CAWMYL010000072.1:0-336 GCF_963871815.1 Vibrio sp. L85 | reverse complement strand
CCGCCGTGAAAGGGCGGTGTCCTAGGCCTCTAGACGAACGGGACACTGTAGAATGCTTTGCAAAATACAAAACAATGTAGCTAGTGGTGGAGCTAATCGGGATCGAACCGATGACCTCTTCGCTGCCAGCGAAGCGCTCTCCCAGCTGAGCTATAGCCCCACATAAATCGCTTCAGCATTTTATGCAGAACCAATCTTTGCTCTGAAATCTAAACCATATCAATCTGTGTGGACACTCATCGTGACTCATTTGTCTTCACTTTTTAAAAGTGAAAGCAAACTATCCGTATCGTATAAGGAGGTGATCCAGCGCCAGGTTCCCCTAGCGCTACCTTG
>NZ_CAWMYL010000071.1:0-1068 GCF_963871815.1 Vibrio sp. L85 | reverse complement strand
TTTTTGGCTCCATTTACCAAAATGCAAGTAGTTTTATAAAAGCTGTTGCACATGAAAACTATTGGGAGTAATATCAACTTGACAAATTAGCCGCTGAGGTTCCATATGAAAAAGTTATTTTCTATAATTAGTATATTGTTTATAAGTTATTCTTTTGGTGAAGTAGCAAAAGCAGATGAATATATTTCTTGTAATAAATGCTCATCCGCTGATATATCTTCTGCCGCAGACTCTTGGGGATTAAAAAATATATCAGAATCAGATTCAAAGAAAAATATTAGAAAGAAAGTTCATATTGTAGATTTAGTGAACTTAAAGTCTTCATCTTATCTAGTATCTAAAAAGAACTCTAATGGTACATTCTATATCGAAAAAAATAGAATAAACCCTAGTGAAGAACTAAAAGAAAAATTAGATGATGTGATACAAAGTAAAGAAGAAATGAACTTAATGTCATCTGATCTTGTCATTCCAAAAGACGTAATAAAAGATCCTTGGGAGTTCGTTGGTTGTAGCTACTGTGTTGTAGATCTTCAAAACTTTCTCAACAATTCTTTACAAGGTCAAATTTCCCAATTTAATAGTGCAGTCCAAACTCTCGCTTACACATTTGGATTAATAAATGGTCCTTACCAGCAAACTTTTACACTAAAGTTTGCCGGAGGGGGGAGTACTACCTTTGAAGTAAAACAAGTAACAAATACATATGACTTCGTTATTATAAAAATATTACAGGTAGTTGATGAGTCTGGAAATGAGATACCATTAAATAGAGCTAATGCTAATTTCAAATCTCTTCGCATTCCAAGTCATGACCGATGGCAGATTATTAATAATTATTTATGGAGATATAGATTATCAATCCCTCCAACCGATGGTGGTGTAGTAACAGTAACAGAGTGCCCCCTAGCTCCGCAACATAACTGCTGGTAAAGAGAATTCCCCATCTAACTTTAGATGGGGTTATCGAAACAAACCCATAATGTAACCACTCTCTTCTCGTTCAAATCCTAGATCTTTCTTTTTCGTGCCGTAATGCTTTTCCACTGGAGCTGAACGCTCTATTTG
>NZ_CAWMYL010000070.1:0-221 GCF_963871815.1 Vibrio sp. L85 | reverse complement strand
ATTTGATCTTTTTACAGATCTTGTGTAGATTGAACATTCATTGTTTGGACCACCAATCCAAACAACCCTAAAACGTACGGAATCAAAACATGAATAAGCCAATTGTGTCTTGCCTATGGCAAGCGCCCCTCAGACTCAAGACCTCAGTAATAACCGCATGGACATCAGATAATCGCACTCTGATCTTGCTCGGTTATGGCTTAGAGGGTGAGTCTCATGTG
>NZ_CAWMYL010000069.1:0-66447 GCF_963871815.1 Vibrio sp. L85 | reverse complement strand
ATGAGCCCGACGAGCTACCAAGCTGCTCCATCCCGCGTCCATAGTTCACCATTTAAGGCATGATGAAAGCCTTTCTTTCCACTTAAGAAAAGTGGAGCGACACACGAGGTTCGAACTCGTGACCTCAACCTTGGCAAGGTTGCGCTCTACCAACTGAGCTAGTGTCGCATCAACAACGTTTCCGCTGTTCAGGGCTGCGAATTATAAGAGCATTTTTTTGTGATGCAAGTCCTTCGTTCAAAAAAACTTTATTTTTTTACTGACAGATGAAAAAGCAAGCAAAACGCTCATTAATTACAACAATTTGGATCGCAGCCTTAACAGTTAGATCTTAAAGATCGTTTCGCGGTAGTACTTTAGCTCAGCAATCGACTCACGGATATCATCCAATGCCAGATGCGTGCCCTGCTTCGAAAAACCGTCTAACACTTCTGGTTTCCAACGGCGAGTCAGTTCTTTTAACGTACTCACGTCCAAATAACGGTAGTGGAAGTATTCTTCCAACTCAGGCATATGCTTGTACAAGAATCGACGGTCCTGACCAATACTGTTACCACAAATTGGAGAAACGCCTTTTGGTACCCATTTCTCAAGGAACTCGATGGTCTGCGCAACGGCATCTTGTTCAGAGACGTCACTGTTGCGAACGCGATCAACCAAACCACTTGCAGTGTGCGTATTGGTACACCAGTCATCCATCTTCGCCAACTCTTCTTCTGGCTGATGAACGGCTAAAACTGGACCTTCAGCTAAAATATTTAACTCACTATCCGTGACGATAGAAGCAATTTCGATGATTTTGTGCGTTTCAGGATCGAGACCTGTCATCTCTAAATCCACCCAAATCAGGTTTTGATCGCTAAAGGACATGGTTACGCCGCCTATTTGTTTATCGATAAAAGAGGTACTATACCTGAAAATACTTGAAACACGATACTCATGAGTTTGAGCCGAAAGCGTGCTCAATCAGTTGAGTTAACTCACATTAAGTACAAGATTGTGGCAAAAAAGAAAAAGTTAACCAAAGGTCAGGTGCGCCGCGTACGCAGCAACCAACAAAAACGCCTAAAGAAGCAAGAAGAGTCTATCCAGTGGGATGAGAACATGCTAGGCGCAAGTAAACAGGGTCTCGTTATCACTCGTTTCGGTCAGCACGCTGACATCGAAGATCTAGAAACCGGTGAGGTGCAGCGTTGTAACCTTCGTCGTGGTATCGAATCACTGGTATCAGGCGATCGCGTGCTTTGGCGTGAAGGGCTTGAGTCAATGGCAGGTATATCTGGCGTGGTTGAAGCTGTAGAACCTCGCACATCAATGCTAACTCGCCCTGACTACTACGATGGCTTGAAACCTGTCGCCGCTAACATCGACCAAATGGTGATCGTGTCTTCGGTTTTGCCTGAGCTTTCGCTCAATATCATTGACCGCTACTTGGTGGCGTCAGAAACCCTGAACATCGCACCGCTACTAGTACTCAACAAAATAGACCTACTTGCTGATGAAGATCGAGCGATGTACGAAGAGTGGCTAGAAGAATACAAACGCATTGGCTACAAAGTACTGTTTGTGAGCAAGCAATCAGGTGAAGGCATTGCCGAACTTGAAGAGCAATTGCGTGATCGTATCAATATCTTCGTTGGTCAATCCGGCGTAGGTAAATCGAGCCTAGTAAACGCACTGATGCCTGAACTTGAGCAGGAAGTGGAAGAAGGCGAGATCTCAGAGAACTCAGGTTTGGGTCAGCATACAACCACAGCAGCTCGCTTGTATCACATCCCTACTGGTGGCGATTTGATTGACTCTCCAGGAGTACGTGAATTCGGTCTGTGGCACTTAGAAGCAGAGGAAGTGACCAAAGCATTTGTTGAATTCCGTCCTTATCTTGGCGGTTGTAAGTTCCGCGACTGTAAGCACAATGACGATCCTGGCTGTATCTTGCGAGAGGCCGTGGAAAAAGGCGAAGTGAGTGAAGTCCGTTTTGAGAACTATCATCGCATCCTAGAAAGCATGGTAGAAAACAAAGCCAACCGTCAGTATTCACGCAGCAAGAAAGCTGATCTGTAGCCGAGATAACGCTGCAACTGTGTAAGAAATCATCACCTAATACTGACAAGCAGATGAAATTTCAGTAACATCACGCGCCCTAAAGCGAGAATCTAACAGAAGTATCGGAATTAAAGATGGACAAGATTAAAGTTGGACTGCAGTACTGGATCCCACAACACGGACTAACGCGCCTAGTGGGTAAACTGGCTTCAGCTGAGGCTGGCGGTCTAACAACAGCAATCATTCGCTGGTTTATCAAACAATACAATGTGAACATGGATGAGGCGAAGTACTCCGATCCTAAGCACTTCAAAACCTTCAATGAATTCTTTGTACGTGAGCTAAAAGAAGGCGCTCGTCCAATTACGGAAGGTGAAAAGGTGATCACTCACCCTGCGGACGCGTGCGTAAGCCAATTTGGTCCGATTGAAGATGGTCAGCTTATCCAAGCTAAAGGTCATAACTTCTCAGCACAAGAGCTACTAGGTGGTGACGCACAACTGGCTGAAGAGTTCCAAGACGGCTCTTTTGCTACTTTGTACCTATCGCCTCGTGACTACCACCGCGTACACATGCCATGTGACGGTACGCTGCGTCAGATGATTTACGTACCTGGTGACCTATTTTCAGTTAACCCACTAACCGCAGAGAACGTGCCAAACCTATTTGCACGTAACGAGCGTGTAGTGTGTATCTTCGATACTGAGTTTGGTCCAATGGCACAAGTACTGGTTGGTGCAACTATCGTAGGTAGCATCGAGCAAGTATGGGCAGGCACTATCACGCCACCACGCGGTAACTCGGTTTACAAATGGGACTACCCTGCTGAAGGCGATAAAGCGGTTATCTTGAAGAAAGGCGAAGAAATGGGGCGCTTCAAGCTTGGCTCAACCGTTATCAACCTTTTTGCAAAAGATGCTATCGCATTCGATGAAAGCATGGAAAATGGTAAGCCAACCGTAATGGGTACACCTTACGCTCATCAGCAGTAAGACTCCTACTCAAACTGACTTTGAAGCCTCCGTTTACGGGGGCTTTTTTATTGACGAAAAGCAAAACTCTGTTCGAAATTTCGCCTCTCTTTTTCAAACTCGTACTTGCCTCTAAGTACCTAAAAGCGCAATCAATTATTCTGCGTTGAGGGATGATGATAAAAGGGGCTGCCAATGCCAAAGATGAGTGCGGACACACTGGTCAAATTACTGATGTGTTTTTTGATTCCACTCGGTGTCTTAATGATGCCGATCGATGCCATTCCAATTGACGATCTCACTTTAATTCAACATCGTCTATTGGCTATTTTCCTTCTTGCTGCACTACTTTGGGTTTTAGAACCCGTCCCCGTATTTGCTACGTCCATTCTTATCATTGCTCTTGAATTGATTATGATATCGGACAAAGGCTTACATCTCTTTCGTACCCCTCCTCCGGGGCATGATTTGGGAGATTTGATTGCTTATACGGATATATTTTCTGCGTTCTCTTCTCCTATTATCATCCTTTTCATGGGTGGCTTTGCGCTCGCGATTGCCGCTTCTAAATACGAACTTGATAACAACCTCGCCCGTGTTCTTCTTAAACCGTTCGGTACTCAACCTAAGTTCATTATGTTGGGTTTAATGCTGATCACTGCCGTGTTCTCGATGTTTATGTCAAACACTGCGACTACCGTTATGATGCTCGCGTTATTGGGTCCTATCGTGGCATCTGCACCAAAAGGCGATTTGGGGATAAAAGCGCTAGTTCTCTGTATTCCAATTGCGGCTAATACAGGTGGTATCGCGACACCAATCGGTACCCCGCCTAACGCGATTGCCTTGCAATATTTAACCGGAGAAAACAGCATCGATTTCCTATCTTGGATGATGATGGGCTTGCCTTTTGTCTTAGTGCAACTGACGCTAGCTTGGTTCTTATTGCAAAAGCTCTTCCCTTCTAGTGAACCGGAAATGAAACTGCGCTTGGATGGTAAATTTAAGAAAAGCTGGCGTGCCATAGTGGTCTACGTGACCTTCGCTATGACCATCCTGCTATGGATGACAACTAAAATGCATGGCATGAATACCTATGTAGTCGCTATCATTCCACTCGCGGTGTTTACCTTAACGGGCATCATGGGCAAAGAAGAGCTCAAGCTTATCAACTGGGATGTGCTATGGCTGGTAGCCGGTGGTATCGCTATTGGTATTGCGTTAGATAAAACTGGCTTGGCTGAAGCACTCGCACACGCAATTGATTATGAGTCCCTATCACCATTCGCTGTCGTTGTTGCCCTATCGATCGTGTGCTGGCTAATGGCAAACTTTATGTCGAATACCGCCACAGCGAACTTGTTGATGCCGATTGCAGCGGCGATTGGTGCTTCTATGCCAAGTCTGGTTGCTATCGGTGGCTTACAAGGATTGCTGGTTGTCGTCGCTTTCTCGGCTTCACTAGGTATGATCTTACCAGTATCAACACCACCAAACTCCCTTGCGTACTCAACGGGATTAATTGAAAGTAAAGACATGGCGAAGGTCGGTTTGATTATCGGCTTGGTCGGTCTGTTCATTGTCTATGGTGCGGTAATTATTCTGTTTTAGTCCATCGCTCTGCGGTAACAAAAGGTTGCCGCAGAGCTTTATCACCCATATACCTATCTAGTTTTGCATCACTCCCTCTGTTTTTATCTCAAATTTGATTCACTTAGCTAATCAATAAGTTGAATAAAAATCACACTATTCGACTCAAGTTTATCGAATATAGGTCGATAAATTTTGTACAGCCTTTCATGTAACTTTCAGTGCTTGAATCGTCTCATACCCTTTGGAGTCACAACTCGTGACGTTGATCTTTTTGTCTGTTTTATGAAGGTAAGACAATGAGAAATACCATCAAATTAAAAATACAGATTGCGATTGCAGTCATTATCGCCATTGTTAGTGGCGTTCAGGCTTGGGTTTCCGTCAATCAACTACGCGAAGAAACCACTTCTACCCTTAATCGAGAAATTCAAAACATCTCTCAATCGACCAACCGCTACATCAGTGACTGGCTTGCGATTCGTAGCGATATGATGCTCGCGAATGAAAACATCATCGCTGGCAGTGACGATGCCGATCGCGAGATGCTACTGACAAAGCGAGCCGGTAAGTTTCTATCGGTTTATGCTGGCTTCTCTGATGGCTCAATTGCCTACGGTGATAAATCTGAATCTTGGCCTTCTGACTACGATCCTCGCACTCGCCCTTGGTACCAAGATGCGATGGCGAAATCTGGTTTGATCATCACAGAGCCATACCAAGATTTCGATGGCAGCATTGTTGTTAGCTTTGCTAAGGCATTCAATCAAGGTAAGAAAGGTGTGCTTGCCGCTGACTTAGCGGTAACTGACATCATCAAAGAAGTCCTTAATATTCAGCTTGATAATGACGGTTTCGCATTCCTAGTTGATGGCAACAATAACTTGGTAGCTTACAAAGATGAAAAGCTTAGCCAAAAACCGCTGACAGAACTCAATCCAGCCTTAACTCATAGTACGATGATGACACTTGCAGGCGAAGCAAGGCTAGACACGATTCAATGGCCCAGCCAAGGCGATAAGCTGATTTACGTAGCTAAAGTGCCGAACACCGATTGGTCTTTAGGTATTGTGCAAGACAAACAAATGGCATTTGCGTCTGTCTCTGAGCAAGTGACATTTACGGCTATTGCTTCTATCGTGCTGTACCTGATTATTGCGGCAGTCAGTACTTACATCATCACTCGCTTGCTACAACCTCTCCAAACGCTGTCTGATGCGCTTTCAGAGCTATCACAGGGCGAAGGCGATCTTACGCAACGCATCAAGATCGAGCGCATGGATGAAATTGGCGAACTCGCAACCCACGTGAACCAGTTCCTTGCACAAATGCAGACCATGTTAAAAAGCATTGTCGAGAACAGTGAACAGCTTTCAGAACAAGCGAATCAAGCAAATGAGCTATCTGCGATGGCTGCGGGTCGCGTTGAGCATCAACAAAATGACGTTAACCAAATTGCAACCGCCATTCATGAGATGTCAGCAACCGCTGCTGAGGTAGCAAGTCATGCAGAGCTGACGGCAAGCGCTTCACAAAACTCAGCGTCTGCTTGTATGGAAGGACAAAACGTCATCCAGAAGAATCGTGAAGCGATCGTAGAGCTTGCAGAGCAAGTTAGCGATGCCGCCAGCGTAATTTCGGAGCTAGAAGCAAACACGCAAAGCATCAACCAAATCCTATCGACGATCCAAGGTATTGCCGAACAAACTAACTTGTTGGCACTTAATGCTGCCATTGAAGCGGCTCGTGCTGGTGAGCAAGGTCGCGGCTTTGCCGTGGTTGCCGATGAAGTACGCGTACTTAGCCAACGCACCCATGGTTCGACGGAAGAAATCCGCACCATGATCGAAACGTTGCAAAACAACACCAAACTGGCAGTAAATAGCATGCAAACCAGTACCAGTTTGGCAGATACTAGCGTGGATTATGCTCAGCAAGCACACGACAGCTTAACCAGCATTACTAACTCGATCACTGAGATCAACGACATGGCAATGCAAATCGCAAGCGCAGCAGAAGAGCAACGCGCGGTAAGCGAAGACATCAGCCGTAACACGCAAGGCATTAAAGACGATGCCGATATGATTGCCGAGCAATCACTTAAGAGCAGTGAAGGTTCACGTCAGATGTACGATACCACCAATACGATGCGTGAAAACATCAGTCGCTTTAAAGTGTAATCCTCCCCATCAAAAGCAGCTCAACGAGCTGCTTTTTTATTGGCATAAATATGCGCTTTTAGATCTTTATAAATTCATGCATATTAAAGCCTCTCCCCTGCTCTACAAGGATGTCTCGCAATCATGGGTTATGAATGGCTGGCGCTGTGCGCTGCTTTCTTATGGGCTGTTTCTAGCTTAATTTCTGTTGTTCCCGCTCAACATCTCGGGGCATTTTCTTATAGTCGATGGCGTATGGGCTGTACCGCGGTCATCCTCTCCACGATGGCGTGGAGCACGGGGGGCTGGCTAAGTGTCTCCACCGAACATATTACGCCAATGATGGCGTCCGGTTTAATTGGCATCTTTATTGGCGATACCGCATTGTTCGCCTGTTTGAATCGCATGGGACCACGCCAAGCAGGCTTGTTGTTTTCTTGCCATGCGGTGTTCTCTGCCATCTTGGGTTACTTCCTATTTAGCGAAAGCATGACTGGCACGGAGTTGATTGGTGCAACCTTAGTCTTCAGCGGTGTCGTAATGGCGATTTTCTATGGTCGACGCGGGCAAGCTAGCAACGCGCTAGAAGAGATCAAAGGCAACGTTTGGATTGGTATCGGGCTCGGGTTAACCGCCGCTATGTGTCAGGCTCTGGGTGGCATCATCGCTAAACCTGTCATGCAAACCACTGTTGACCCTGTCGCCGCCTCTGCCATTCGTATGATCAGTGCTTTCGTCGCACATTGTGCACTTTGGTTAATTGGCGCCAAAGTCGCTCGCGCGACTCAAACCATCACATGGAAAGTCTTTGGCATTACAGCATTAAATGGCTTTTTGGCTATGGCGATTGGTATGACATTGATTCTTTACGCCCTGCGTGAGGGTAACGTGGGAATGGTAGCGCTGCTTTCTTCAACAACACCTATCATGTTGTTGCCACTACTGTGGATTTATACCAAGAAACGCCCAAATCGATTTGCTTGGTTAGGCGCTGCACTAGCGGTTATTGGTACGGGCATCCTAGTGCAATAGTTCAGGTTCAATTAGGGTCTATTGACCTTAATAACTCTTCGCCTTACTCAACACAGGATCGCAGACACAAAAAAGCCCGAGTCAAACTCGGGCTTTTATCATTCTGAATCGTCAGTTAATTACTTAACTAGCACTTCACCAGACATTTCTGCAGGGATTTCTAGACCTGCTAGAGAAAGCATTGTTGGCGCAAGGTCAGACAGTTTACCGCCTTCTTTGAACTCAACCGCTTTGTCACCTACGTAGATTAGAGGTACTGGTAGGTTAGTGTGAGCAGTGTGGATGCCGCCAGTTTCAGGGTCGATCATCATTTCCGCGTTACCGTGGTCTGCCGTGATCAACAGTTGACCGCCAACTTCTTTGATCGCTTCAACCACTTTACCAACGCTTTCATCTAGAGCTTCGATTGCTTTCTCTGCAGCTTCGTAAACGCCAGTGTGACCAACCATATCTGCGTTCGGGTAGTTACAGATGATAGTATCGAACTTACCAGACTTGATAGCAGCAACCATCTTCTCTGTTAGCTCTGGAGAGCTCATTTCTGGCTGCATGTCGTAAGTTGCTACTTTTGGAGAAGCAACAAGTTGACGCTCTTCACCTTCAAATTCGTTCTCAACACCACCGTTGAAGAAGAAAGTCACGTGTGCGTATTTCTCTGTTTCAGAGATACGTAGCTGAGTTTGACCTTGCTTAGATAGCCACTCACCGTAAGTGTTTTCTAGAGACGCAGGTGGGAATGCGATAGCTAGAGGGATATCAGCCGCGTATTGAGTCAGCATTACAAAGTTGATTGCTGGGAATGCAGCACGCTCGAAGCCGTCAAATGCAGGAACGAATGCACGCGTGATTTGACGCGCACGGTCAGCACGGTAGTTCATGAAGATAACTGCATCGCCATCTTGCATGATTGCGTCTTCTTGACCTTCCGCTTTAATAGCTGTTGCTTTAACGAACTCATCGTTTTCGTCACGAGCGTAAGCAGCTTCTAGACCAGCAACCGCTGTTTCTGCAGTGAACTCAGCTTTCGCTTGAGTTAGAAGATCGTAAGCAACTTGAACACGATCCCAGTTGTTGTCACGGTCCATTGCGTAGTAACGACCTACTAGAGAAGCAACACGACCTTTACCTAGTTTCGCAAATAGATCTTGGAAACGCTGTAGTGAGTTTTCGGCACTACGCGGTGGCGTATCACGACCGTCTAGGAAGCAGTGTAGGTAGATCTTTTCAGCGCCACGAGCTGCTGCCATTTCAACGGCTGCGTAGATGTGGTCTTCGTGAGAGTGAACACCACCTGGAGACATAAGACCCATGATGTGTACTGCTTTTTCAGCTTTTACTGCAGAATCGATAGCTTCTACTAGTGCCGCTGTCTCAGCAAATTCACCATCAGCGATAGACTTAGTGATGCGAGTTAGATCTTGGTATACAACGCGACCTGCACCGATGTTGGTGTGACCAACTTCTGAGTTACCCATTTGACCATCAGGTAGACCAACGTCCATGCCTGAAGCAGAGATAAGAGTGTGTGGGTTATTCGCAATCAGTGCATCCATTACTGGTGTTTTAGCATTTGCAATTGCGTTACTTGCTGTGTCTTCACGGTAACCGTAACCGTCAAGGATAACTAGAGCCAATGGCTTCTTAGCAGACATAGTGATGACCTCATCAAATTTAAGTAACTTTCGGTGTAGAGCTTCGCTGCTCCATCTAACCTTGAAACAAAACTAGCGTAATTTTACTACACTTTTTAACCAAAACTGTAGGTTAAGATCAAATAATGTTTGCGATTTATTGTTGCTATCTTACAAGTTAGCAAGCAATCCGACCTAGTCAGCAAACGTGTTCCACAAGCATAGTCACTTTCAAGATGCTTTGTACGACCACCGAAATACTTTGGTGAAAAACTTTTTGTTGTAACCCATTGTGCGCTTTTTCGACCAGAAGTGAAGTCAATTACGCCGATTGAATTGATAGGAGGAAGTGATAATAAGATTGCATGAATGACTAGCTTCAACCAGTTTGCTGGGAGCGCTTAGATCTCAATTATTCGTTAGAAAATTTTAACCCTCTCGCCTAAGGCGGCTATCCCCGCTATACTCCTGCTTTATTTTTCCGCCAACAGTGTAAGAGCTCAGGACATGCAAGAGTACATTGATTTTTTCCAACAGAACATGATTCTATCTTTGGTTTGGGTAGGTCTTCTTGTCGCATTCATCATGAACATCGTGAAATCTGCGACGGCAGCATACAAAGAGATTAACGTGAACCAATTGACTCACCTTATGAACCGTGAAAACGGCGTTGTGGTGGATATCCGCTCTAAAGATGAGTTCAAACAAGGTCACATCACCGACGCACTTCACATTTTGCCGTCTGATATCAAAGCAGGTAACTTTGGCAGCCTTGAAAACCGTAAATCAGACCCAATCATTGTGGTATGCAAAACGGGTCAAACCGCTCAAGAAAGTGCAAACCTACTAGCGAAAGCAGGCTTCGAAAACGTAAGCCTACTGAAGAACGGTTTGATTGCATGGAACGAAGCGAACCTTCCACTAGTACGTGGTAAGAAATAAGGTCGCGGTAAAACAATTTTGCCAGCCTCGTTTATATAAACTGAGCAAATAGAAAGCAGTTGAAGCACTAAGTTGTGATGCTTTGCACGTAATACGCGCTTCATCTAGTCAAGGTAGATTTGCTCAGTTAGTCTCAGGACAAACCATATTTCTGGGTTTAGAAAATCCTAGACCCAACAAATGTTTATTAAGGATTTAAAAATGGCTGAAGCAGCACCACAAGACGCACAACAAAACTTTGCAATTCAACGCATCTTCCTAAAAGACGTTTCTTTCGAAGCGCCTAACTCTCCGGTAATCTTCCAAAAAGAATGGAACCCAGACGTTAAACTAGACCTAGACACTCAAAGCCGTGAGCTTGGTGAAGGTGTTTACGAAGTTGTTCTACGTCTAACAGTTACTGTTAAGAACGAAGAAGAAACAGCGTTCCTATGTGAAGTTCAACAAGGTGGTATCTTCACAGCTGAGCAAATGGAAGCAGGTCAACTTGCACATTGCCTAGGCGCATTCTGCCCGAACATCCTATTCCCATACGC
This sequence comes from Vibrio sp. L85, assembly GCF_963871815.1. Lineage (NCBI taxonomy): Bacteria > Pseudomonadati > Pseudomonadota > Gammaproteobacteria > Vibrionales > Vibrionaceae > Vibrio > Vibrio sp. L85. Next base: position 55,540 of record NZ_CAWMYL010000069.1, on the reverse strand, counting down.
TCGTGAAACTATCTCTAGCCTAGTAGTTAAAGGTACGTTCCCTCAACTGAACCTAGCACCAGTTAACTTCGACGCGCTATTCATGAACTACCTACAACAGCAAGCTCAACAAGGCGAAGCTGAAGCGTAATTCACGTTTTGTAAGTGACGTGTTGCCCTTCCTAAGAACGAGCTCACGTCATATACCTGAAGAAAATGCACAAAGCGTCCTCTCTGCGATGCAATGTGCATTTTTTATTTCTGATAAAAGTTCCTAGTTCCTAACCCCTAGAGAGCGTAAACTCTGGCGATTATGAACTAGATTCTACTAGTAGAAAGGCAATTAGGCGGTAGCATGACACAAGCAAATACAAACAATGCTTACGGTAAAGACATCGCAATGACTGTGATTGGAGCAGGCTCATACGGCACTTCTTTGGCAATCTCCCTTGCTCGTAACGGCGCAAACGTCATCCTATGGGGTCACGAGCCAGAGCATATGGCACGCCTTGAAGCAGACCGTGCCAACCACGAATTCCTACCTGGTATTGATTTCCCAGAGAGCTTGATTATTGAATCGGATTTAGAAAAAGCCGTTCAAGCAAGCCGTGACTTGCTAGTTGTGGTTCCTAGCCACGTTTTTGGCATCGTACTAAACAGCTGTAAGCCTTTCTTACGTGAAGATTCTCGTATTTGTTGGGCAACCAAAGGTCTTGAGCCAGAAACGGGTCGTCTACTAAAAGAAGTAGCATTCGATATCATCGGTGACAGCTACTCGTTGGCAGTTCTATCCGGTCCTACATTTGCTAAAGAGCTTGCGATGGGAATGCCAACAGCAATTTCTGTAGCTTCTCCAGACGCGAACTTTGTTGCTGATCTGCAAGAGAAAATCCACTGCAGCAAAACCTTCCGTGTCTACGCAAACAACGACTTTATCGGCATGCAATTGGGCGGTGCGGTGAAGAACGTTATTGCCATTGGTGCAGGTATGTCTGATGGTATCGGTTTTGGTGCCAATGCCCGTACAGCACTGATTACACGTGGTTTGGCAGAAATGAGCCGTCTTGGTGCCGCACTAGGCGCACAACCAGAAACCTTTATGGGTATGGCTGGCTTGGGCGACCTCGTCTTAACTTGTACCGATAACCAATCACGTAACCGCCGTTTTGGTTTGGCATTAGGTCAAGGTAAAGACGTCGACACTGCGCAAGAAGAAATCGGTCAAGTCGTTGAAGGCTACCGCAACACCAAAGAAGTTTGGATGCTCTCTCAGCGCATGGGCGTAGAGATGCCAATTGTTGACCAAATTTATCAAGTATTGTATCAAGGAAAGGATGCACGCCTGGCAGCGCAAGATTTACTTGCTCGTGACAAAAAAGCCGAAGGAAAGTAGCAATCTACCGCCTTTTGCACCTCATCTGAGAAGAATAGAAGTTGTCGGGTCACGGAAGAACCACTCAGGATATTGAGAATGAAACACTGCGAAAAACAAAAAGTCTGGAACAAAATTGTTTCAGAAGCCCGTGAGATGTCAGAGCAAGAGCCTATGCTGGCGAGCTTTTATCATGCGACCATCATCAAGCATGAAAGTCTATGTGCCGCATTGAGCTACATTCTGGCCAACAAATTGAACACCGCTTCCATGCCAGCAATGGCAGTGCGTGAAGTGGTTGAAGAAGCCTTTGCCGCCGATCCAACCATCACCGACGGCGCGGCTTGTGACATTTGTGCCACGGTTAATCGCGACCCTGCTGTTTCAATGTACTCAATGCCATTGTTGTACCTGAAAGGCTACCATGCTCTGCAAGGGTACCGAGTGGCAAACTGGTTATGGAAGCAAGGTCGTCACGCTCTTGCGACTTACCTGCAAAATCAGATTTCTGTAGCATGTCAGGTCGATATTCACCCTGCAGCGCGTATTGGTAGTGGTATCATGCTAGACCATGCAACTGGCATCGTGATTGGTGAAACCGCCGTTGTCGAAAACGACGTATCTATTCTGCAAGATGTCACTCTAGGTGGTACCGGTAAAGAATGCGGTGACCGTCACCCGAAAATTCGCGAAGGTGTAATGATCGGAGCTGGTGCTAAAATTCTTGGCAATATCGAAGTGGGCGAAGGCGCAAAAATTGGCTCTTGCTCTGTGGTATTGCAAGCAGTGCCGCCACACACAACCGTGGCTGGTGTGCCTGCAAAAATTGTTGGTCGTCCGAAAACGGACAAACCTTCTCTCGATATGGATCAAGGCTTTAACGGTAAATCGCAAAGCTTTATCTATGGGGATGGTATTTAATCGTCATCTGATCCTTTGACAAGAATGTGGTAGGTAACTCTCAAGTGCGAAAACAAAATCACCCAGTGCTACGCTCGGCTATTTTATTAACTTGTGCTTTATCTGCCACATATCCCCTCACCTCTTTCGCCGCAAGCCAACAAGAGCTCAAAGGCGTATCTAGCGAAATCAATCGCCAGAAAAAATCGCTAACTTCTCAAGAAAAACAGCTCAACGATCTGCAAAAATCGCTGAAAAGCCAAGAACTCGGTATCTCCAAGTTAGAACGCGAGATCAAACAAACCAAAGCAGACTTGGCACAAGCGGATCAAAACATCAGTAAGTTGGAAGAGAAGATTGCGCTGCAAGAAGCTCAACGCCAAGCACAAGAAGAAGAGCTCAAACAACTGATTCAAACCTACTACGTCACGGAGCGTGCGAAAGCCAATGGGCATCTCCTTAACGAAGGCGTAGAAGAAGATCGCATCAGCCAATACTTTCAACATCTTGCCAAAGCACGCGCGGAAGTCATTGATGCGATCACCAAAACCACCCAAGAGTTGGCGCACAACAAGAACCAACTCGAACTGGAAAAAGACCAAATTGAAACCTTGCTCAAACAGCAATCAGAAAAACGTTCGTCTTTAGCAAGCACGCAGTCGAAACGTAAAGGTACGCTGAGCAAGATTCAAAAGAGCATCAAAGATGACAAACGTTACTTAGCAGAACTGCAACGTAACGAAACCCGTCTAAAGGCCGAGATAGCGAAAGCAGCAAAACGTAATGCAGTACCGATGGACGGTATTGCAAAACAACGTGGAAAACTACCGTGGCCGTTGAAAGGTCGCGTACTGCACAGCTTCGGTACCAAACAAACAGGGCAGGTAAACTGGAAAGGTATGGTGTTGTCTGCCAGATACGGTCAGCAAGTCAAAGCCGTTTACCCAGGCACCGTGGTATTTGCGGAATACCTGCGAGGCTACGGCTTAGTCGTGCTGCTTGATCACGGGAAAGGCGACATGACGCTTTACGGTTACAACCAAGCTTTGACCAAGAAAGAAGGTGATAAGGTGACCGCAGGTGAAGTGATTGCACTTGCAGGTGATACTGGTGGTCAAGACAGACCTTCACTGTACTTCGAAATTCGCCGTAACAGTGAAGCGCAAAACCCGAAATCTTGGTTAAAGCGTTTATAACTGCCGTTTATCATCGCAGTTTTAAACTGCACTATCGCGACACAAAAAACAAAGGAGCCACTCGGCTCCTTTGTCGTATTCGCATTCAGAAAAATGCTAGGCGTAGTAAGTCTCTACTGCGTCGATGAAAGCACTGACATCGTCTTTGCTTAATGCATTAATGCCTGCTGCGGCTTCTCGCCCCCCACCTGTTGGGAACTGCCCACACACTGCCACCGCACCTTGTTTGTTATTCAGTGGCGCACGAAGAGAAACAGTGTAAGTGCCGTCAGCGTTTTCCGTTAACACCGCATGCGCAGAGTCTGGAGTTTGGTTTGCAAGCCAGTTGCCATAAACACCACTGATTCGGCGTGATGCCGCATTGTCTGGCAGTTCAAACAGCTTGAGCTTAGTGCTTTCGTGAGTCGCAGGGACGGCGAGTGCTGCGTCCATATCTTGCTGATAAGCCGATTGTAATTGATAGTAAGGTGACGCTTTATCTGCTATCGCATCGAATGGTGAAGCGTATTGCTTTAATGCTTGATACAAGTCCGCAGGATGGAAATGAAGGTCGTCTACTTTCGAGCCATAACCGTTGTAATTAATCAACGTCCCGAGCTCTTTTAACTGCGCTTTTTGCGTTTCATTGAGTCCGGCTTTATCCGCCAACACATCCGCCTTAGCAATCAAGTTATCGCCATAAGCAGCAGTGATTGCCCAAGTATGGAAACGTCCTTCCAACAACTTATCGACAATCAAAGCAGTACACATATTAGCATCGAGGTCGATGTGCGCGTCCAAATTACCATGCTGAGGGATCTCACCCGCTTTGTGGTGATCGGCGTAGAAAACATGCGCGCCTTGAGCTAAAGCTTGCTCTAAACCTACCATGTTCTTTTCCATTGAAATGTCCAACACCGTCAGTTCATCACCCGCTTGCACATCCACTTTCTCCACCAGCTTGATGTCGCGCTTTACGCCCGTCACCAACTCAGCGTTGATAGGATCCGCTAAACGCAATTGCAGCAATGCGATGATGCCGTCGGCATCGCCATTAAAAATGTCGAAATTCATTGAACGATAGTTCCTTTATCGAGAGTCATACCCCAACGGATGCTTTTAGGGTGCATGAATCCTATTGTGCGAAATGAGCACAGCAAGTCAACTCAAGGAGGGAGTTGAAAATGAGAGCTGCGCTCTAAACTTTAAGCGTAGAACCATACTCTCATTTTCTAGATTTAATAAGGAGGGAAAATAGTATTAACTGTGCAGTCGGCTCACCGCTTCTTCAAGCAGTAGCAATTGCTCCATACCTTGCTCGGTTGCCACTGGTTTAACGACATTGAGCATTTGCAGCATACCTTGTTTTACCATTTGCTCGGTAATTTCGGTCTTTGGTGACATCGCTGACTGGTAAGCTAACCAACTACACGCGATAAGGTGCAGTGTACAAACCAATGATTTCAACTGCTCTTGATCAACATTCAATAGTTTCAAAGACACAAACTCTTGCATGATCGCGATCAGGTTGGCTTGCAGCTTCTCTTGAACATCAATGTATTCATCATGCAGTTGTTCGTCTCGAGAAAGGATTTCGGGAAGATTCGCGTAGAAAAAACGGTACTTCCACATCAAAGTGAAGATCGAGTCGAGGTAGCTTTTCAGCATGGTCAGGCTCTCTTGAGAACCTTGAATAGGGGTAAAGCGTTCTAGCAGTTCCGCAGAGTATAGCGCGAAGATCTCACGCACAATTTCCTGCTTATTACGGAAGTGGTAGTAAAGGTTGCCTGGGCTAATTTCAATATGGTCAGCAATGTGATTGGTTGTGATATTGCGCTCACCATGTTGGTTGAACAACTCCAGTGCGGCATAGACTATTTTGTCGCGCGTTTTCATGGTTATCGTATTCCCTCTTCATTAACGAATCGAGTATAGCGACTTCACCAACCTAGGTCGATAGAGGCTCCAAATACGGTAACATAGCAGACCAGTTAGAATACCAATCGAGTTCGCAATCAAGTCGAGCCAAGAGGTTTGGCGCCCCACATAACCTTGTAAAACTTCAATCACAGCGCTGAATAAAAGAATACTCAGTGCCACAATCCAACGCTGACGCCAACTTGCTACACAGAAGCAGCCCAAAAAGCCAAAACCACTGTACGCCATCGCATGCTGCATCTTATCCAAATATGCAATGTTGCCCCAATCTTGCAACTCTCCCGAGCTCAGAGACAAGTACGCAATCAAAGTCGCATAACTAAGCAGCACCAAACGTCCAGCAGTCAGGTTCATTATTTATCCTTAAGCAATAGGGAATGGAAAAGCGGTCACTTGGTCGATATGGTCACAACCCAGCGCCAACATGATCAGGCGATCAACGCCTAACGCCACACCTGCGCAATCCGGCAAACCTGCTTCTAATGCGCCAATCAAATGGTAATCAATCGGCTGTGGTTTCAAACCCATTTCCAGACGCTTAGCATTATCTTGTTCAAAACGCGCCAATTGCTCTTTCGGGTTATCCAGCTCGTGGAAACCGTTCGCCAGCTCAATGCCTTTGAAGTACACCTCAAAACGATCCGCCACTCGGTTGTCTTGCGGATTGATCTTTGCCAGCGCCGCTTGCGATGCAGGGAAGTCATACACAAATGCAGGCGCTTGTTGACCAATCTTAGCTTCGACACCAATACTGAAAAGTAGTTGCAGCAAGGTATCGCGATCCTCCTCTGGCTCAGCAATATCACTTAGCCCTAGCTTAGCCGCGACCACTTTTAGCTCTTGCATAGAGCCTTCTAAAGGGCACACGCCTAGCACATCAATAAAAGCTTGCTGGTAAGTCATACGTTCTGCCGCACCACACTTCAGCACCAGTTGAAGTAGGTCATCCATCTCATCCATCAACTTATGGTGATCAAAACCAATCCGGTACCACTCCAGCATGGTGAACTCGGGGTTGTGATGACGACCATTCTCTTCGTTACGAAACGCTTTGTTAATTTGGTAGATACAACCGCTGCCCGCCGCCAACAAGCGCTTCATATGGAATTCAGGGCTGGTCATAAAGAACAGTTTGCTGCCGTCGGCATAACCCGGTCCAACAAACTCTGTTTGGAAGGTATGCAAATGAATGTCGGTCACCGTGGCGTGGCTCATGGCTGGCGTGTCAACTTCCATCACCTGTCGCTCGGCAAAGAATTGACGAATAGCGGTGATCAACGCGGCACGTTGACGAAGTTGTTCCATAGAAGCGGTAGGTTGCCAGGTCGTTTGCATAACAAGAGTCTCAATACATTGGTGAGCGAGGAAAATAGCAATTTTGGCACGCTTTGCCTAGTTCATCGATAGGGGATTCCTCTTAATTTCATCCGTCTAAATACGAATAAAACTCGATTAAAACTGAAGCAAGCATTTCACGTTCCACAGTACAAAAAACACTCACAATTAATCCTATTATCAATGAGGGTAATGTCGTGCAACACCTATGTAACATTGACCGAGTTTACGTTTATCCCTCAACCGTTTCGTGCCGTGATAGCAGTCACATAACCTAGAATTTCTATGCTCTTGTGTGCATTACCGGAGAAAAAACCCAAATACATCAATTTTTCTGCCATAAGGCTCCCCTACACTAACCCTACTACTTTTGAGGGATTGCCTTAAAACCCTTCCCTCACACTCACAATAACAAGCGGATTTCCGCAATCACACACTGGAGGATAACTGTGCAAATTATCACCACAGATATCGCAGTCATCGGCGCAGGCGGCGCTGGTCTTCGTACTGCTATTGCAGCGGCTGAAGCAAACCCGGACTTAGAAGTAGCACTTATTTCTAAAGTTTACCCAATGCGCTCCCACACGGTTGCTGCAGAAGGTGGCTCAGCAGCAGTTATCAAGGATGAAGATAGCTTAGACAACCACTTCAACGACACTGTTGGCGGTGGTGACTGGCTATGTGAACAGGACGTTGTTGAATACTTTGTAGAGAACGCGACTCGCGAAATGATCCAAATGGAGCAATGGGGTTGCCCATGGAGTCGTAAAGAGAACGGTGAAGTCAACGTACGCCGCTTTGGTGGTATGAAGGTTGAACGTACTTGGTTCGCTGCAGATAAAACTGGCTTCCACATGCTTCACACGCTATTCCAGACGTCGATGAAGTACGACAACATCAAGCGCTTTGATGAGTACTTTGTTGTCGACTTGCTTGTTGATGAAGGTGAAGTACAAGGTCTGATTGCAATCCACATGTCTGAAGGTGAACTGGTTACGATTAAGGCGAAGTCTGTCGTACTAGCAACGGGTGGCGCAGGTCGCGTTTACCACTGTAACACCAACGGCGGTATCGTAACGGGCGATGGCATGGCGATGGCTTACCGTCACGGCGTTCCTCTACGTGATATGGAATTCGTTCAGTACCACCCAACAGGTCTTCCTGGCACTGGTATCCTGATGACTGAAGGTTGTCGTGGTGAAGGCGGTATCATCGTCAACAAAGACGGCTACCGTTACCTACAAGACTACGGTATGGGTCCTGAGACTCCAGTGGGTCAACCTAAGAACAAATACATGGAACTGGGTCCTCGTGACAAAGTTTCTCAAGCTTTCTGGCACGAACAACAGAAAGGCAACACCATCAAACACCCTCTTGGTGATGTGGTGCACCTAGACCTTCGCCACCTAGGTGAAGAGTATCTACAAGAGCGTCTACCATTCATTTGTGAGCTAGCGAAAGCTTACGTGAACGTTGACCCAGCAAAAGAGCCAATTCCAATTCGTCCAACGGTTCACTACACCATGGGTGGTATTGAAACCAACGGCGAATGTGAAACTCGCATTAAAGGTCTATTCGCGGTTGGCGAATGTGCGTCTGTTGGTCTTCACGGCGCAAACCGTCTAGGTTCTAACTCGCTAGCTGAGTTCGTGGTATTTGGTCGCGTTGCGGGTGAACAAGCGGTGAAACGTGCTGCAGAATTCAAAGGCTGGAACGAAGAGTCTATCGCGACTCAGGTGAAAGCAGTTGAAGACCGCATTGCCGCTCTAATGAACCAAGAAGGTGATGAAAACTGGGCAGATATCCGTACTGAAATGGGTCACACCATGGAAGCAGGTTGTGGTATCTACCGCCAAGAAGACTTGATGCAAGCAACCATCGAGAAAATCACTGAGCTGAAAGAGCGTTACAAGAAAATCAGCATCAAAGACAAAGGCAAAGTGTTCAACACTGACCTTCTTTACGCTATTGAAGTGGGCTACGGTCTAGAAGTCGCAGAAGCGATGGTTCACTCTGCAATCCTGCGTAAAGAATCTCGTGGTGCGCACCAACGTCTAGACGATGGTTGTACAGAGCGTGATGACGTGAACTTCCTGAAACACTCGCTTGCTTTCTTCAAAGAAGATGCAGCACCAAGTATCGACTACAGCAACGTGACGATTACTAAGTCACAGCCTAAAGCACGTCTATACGGTGAAGCAGCAGAGAAAGCAGCAGCAGCTGAAAAAGCCGCTGAAGCAGAAGCGAAGAAGGCAGAGGAGCAAGCATAATGTCATCAAACCGCATTCAAAAAGTCGACATTCTGCGTTACGACCCAGAGAAGGACGCAGAACCATATACTCAAACGTTCGAAGTACCTTTTGATGAAACCATGTCTGTGCTTGATGCGCTTGGTTACATCAAAGATCACCTAGACAAAGATCTGTCTTACCGCTGGTCTTGTCGTATGGCGATCTGTGGTTCTTGCGGCATTATGGTAAACAACGTGCCTAAGCTAGCTTGTAAGAGCTTCCTACGTGATTACCCGAATGGCGTGACTATCGAGCCACTAGCAAACTTCCCAATCGAGAAAGACTTGATCGTGGACATGACGCCGTTCATCGAGCGCTTAGAAGCTATCAAACCTTACATCATTGGTAACGACCGCAAACCAGAAGACGGCACAAACCTGCAAACGCCTGAGCAAATGGCGAAATACAAGCAGTTTGCTGGCTGTATCAACTGTGGTCTGTGCTACGCAGCATGTCCTCAGTTTGGTTTGAACCCTGAGTTCATCGGTCCTGCTGCTCTAACTCTGGCACACCGTTACAACCTAGACAGCCGTGACAACGGTAAAGATGAGCGCATGAAGCTGATCAACGGTGAAAACGGCGCTTGGGGTTGTACGTTCGTAGGTTACTGTTCTGAAGTTTGTCCGAAGAGCGTAGATCCTGCAGCGGCAGTAAACCAAGGCAAAGTAGAGTCTTCTATGGACTTCGTAATTGCTATGTTGAAACCTGATGGTTCACCGAAAAAAGTGGAGGCATAAGGATGAGCAACCGTAAACCTTACGTTCGTGAAGTAAAACGCACTTGGTGGAAGAACCATCCTTTCTACCGCTTCTACATGCTACGTGAAGCAACTGTGCTTCCTCTAATCCTGTTCACTATCTTCCTGACTTTCGGTCTAGGTTCTCTAGTGAAAGGTCCTGAAGCTTGGCAAGGTTGGTTGGAGTTCATGGCAAACCCTATCGTGGTAGCGATCAACATCGTTGCACTACTAGGTAGCCTGTTCCACGCACAAACTTTCTTCAGCATGATGCCACAGGTTATGCCAATTCGTCTGAAAGGCAAACCAGTGGATAAGAAAATCATCGTTCTGACTCAGTGGGCAGCAGTTGCGTTCATCTCACTGATCGTTCTCATCGTGATGTAAGGAGCTTGAGTAATGAAACCAAATTATAGTGTTAATACAGCACCGAAACGTTCTGATGAGCCAATCTGGTGGGGTCTATTTGGTGCCGGTGGTACTTGGTTCGCAATGATCACGCCAATCACGGTACTCGTACTCGGCATCCTAGTTCCACTAGGTGTGATTGATGCAGAAGCAATGAGCTACGAGCGCGTATCTGAATTCGCAACCAGCATCATTGGTGCACTGTTCATCATCGGTACGCTAGCACTGCCAATGTGGCATGCAATGCACCGTGTACACCACGGCATGCACGACCTTAAATTCCACACAGGGGTGGTAGGTAAGATCGCATGTTACGCATTTGCAGGTCTTATCTCTGCACTGGCTGTTGTCTTTATCTTCATGATTTAAGACGCTGACGGAAAATGAAAAAAGCTGGCACCTCGCCAGCTTTTTTATTGCCTGTTATTTGGTTTATCGTCAGCGCTATTCGTTTCAGACACTATTCAATAAAGGTCGCGATTTCATCCAGTGACTTTTTGTGCATTGCATGCTCCGGAATAGTCGCATCTTCTTCCGGATAACCGGTCACAATTAACATATACGGACGGTCAAGATCGTTGTCTCGCCCACAAATCTTACTCAAGAAACTCATCGGCTTTGGCGTGTGAGTCAACATACCCAAACCGGCGTTATGCAATGCTTGAAGCAAAAAGCCTGTGGCAATCCCTACTGACTCGTGTACGTAATAATTGGTTTGTTCCCCATCATTGCTCATGCCACCTTTCTTTTGCGAAAACACAGCGATCAGCCACGGCGCTTTTTCCAAATACGGCTTACTGGCATTCGTGCCGAGTGGTTTCAGTGCATCTAACCATTCTTGCCCAGCTCGACCTTCATAGAAAGAACGTTCTAATTCTTCAGCGGCTTGGCGGATCTGCCCTTTCACTTCCGCACTGTTAATCGCAACGAAATGCCAAGGTTGATGGTTTGCCCCACTAGGTGCCGTACCTGCCGCTCGAATACAGTGCTCAATCACTTCTTTCGCCACTGGGCGATCAGAGAAACTTCGAATGGAATGACGGCGCTGAAGTTGCTCAAGATTATGTACAGCTCTTGCTGCCATTTCCTGCGGAGGGTATTCCACATAATCATTGAGTGGATGGTGTTGCTCTTGGTTCGACATAGTGCTTCCTTGCGCTTGTTGGGTGTTGATTCACTATAGTCACAAATTTCACCCTCGCCTTTTTATCTTCATAAAATCAATGTGATATTGAGATAAAGCGCAAATATTCAGCCGTATTTCACCAACAAAAAAGAGAGGCTGATAACTCGTATCAGCCTCTGCGTTACTCTGATTTGTACAGTTATCAGAGCTTTTAGTCACCTATGATCTTTTTGCTTTTTGAGCTTTTGACCACCCATGATCTTATTGCTGTGTGACCTTCTTAGTTTGGTCCATTAAGCCCAACGCGCCAAAGCCAGTAATCACATCAAGGTTGGTTTTCAGACCTGTTTCTTCACCACCACCAATGTAGTTTTGTGGCATCTGCACTTGGAAGTTTTGCAGGTTGTTGTACAGCGAGTTCGCCACGTCTCGATTCAACTCGGCCAAGTACACTTCTCGGTTTGCACCCAGTGCCGCATACTTCGCTTTCAAGACTTCCGCTTCTGCACGACCTTTTTCAAGAATCGCTTTTGCTTCAAATTCCGCAGACAAAGCATTGGCTTTTTGAATCGCTAGGTTAGCTTCCGCTACTGCTAGCTCTTTCTCTTTTTCCACCTCAGCCAGTCGCTTAGTTTTCTCTACTTCAACAATTTCACGCTCCGCAATTTGACGCGCAACTTCGACTTCTTTTTGCTGTGCGATGATCGCGAGCTCTTTACTGCGCTGAGCATCTTGTACTTCACGGGTACGTTGAATCTCTTTACGTAGCTGCTCAGTCTCTGCTTGTGCTTTCGACGTCTCTTGCTCCTGAATCGCACGAATACGATCGGCAACTAGACGCTTCTTATCTGCCAACAACTGATCAAGCTGCTTCTCTGGCTGCGGGTCACCGATGGTCACCTGCGTCACTTGAATACCGTATTGCTGTAGCGGGTTATCCTGTCGGATTGGTTGCCCCGTTCCATCCACAACCGGAACCGTTTTCCACACCAATTGGTTAGTACGTTGCAGTTGGTTCGCGTTCGACTGATTCGCACCCACCGGAGCTAGGTCTAGCTCTTCCACTTCTACCTGACGACGCTCAGTCAGATAAATGCCTTCACGCAATTGATCACCCAATTTGGATTTGAACTGGTTCAAACCACCTTGGAAGAACTCTTCCCCCGTGTACTGGGTCGCGGTAATCACTGTCACGTTACGTGCGTTCTTCACCAACAGAGCATCGATAAGGTTGCTGTTGTTGCGGAACTCTTTGTGCATCTTCTTAACCGCTTCAGGATCATTGCTGAGCTTAAAGCGGAATGTCACCGGAATTTGACCAATGTAGGTATCGGCAAAGCGAACCTGCACCGCATCAAGGCGTTGATAAAAATCCTCGCCCTTGCTGTTACCAAATGACACGGTGATCACTTGGTCATACTTGGTGATCTTAGACAGGAACGGCATACGAAAATGAATGCCCGGCTCCGTGAATACATCCAATTCACCGGTGATGTTGTTCTGATGCACATAGCTGTAACCCGCATCGGTCATTAGCACTGAGCTGTTAATCGTTAAGCCTATGGCCAGCAGCGGGATACCAAATACGGCTGCTTTCAATCCTTTATGTAGTAACTGACGTCTCTCTTCCACTTTTAAACCTCGTCCTAAGCCTCTGCTTTCCATTTTGTTCTCCTTTTTAGGTTGTCATTGAGTTAAATCGATAAAAATCAAATTGCTATACAACTCGCTGACAACGAGGACTAATGTATCAAATTGTGACATTAAGAAATAATCGAAAGATTCATGAAATAAATAAGATTTTTACGAATAATACAAAATCATTAAAAATTTGCGGAGGATATCGATGTTTTGCACAGAAGCATTAAAGGGAGGGGAATTGCAGACAATAAAAAAGGCCGCCGAAGCGACCTTTTTCATCAAATACGTTTGAGTGAATTACTTCACACGACCTACGTATTCAGCAGTACGAGTGTCAACTTTGATCACTTCACCGATTGCGATGAATAGTGGAACACGTACAACAGCGCCAGTTGATAGCGTAGCTGGTTTACCACCTGTGCCTTGAGTATCACCTTTCAGACCTGGATCTGTATCTGTAACTTCTAGCTCAACGAAGTTTGGTGGAGTAACAGTAATTGGGTTACCGTTCCAAAGCGTGATCATACAAGTGTTGTTTTCTACCAACCACTTAGCGTTGTCGCCAACTGCTTTCGCGTCTGCAGCGATCTGCTCGAAAGTTTCGTTGTTCATAAAGTGGTAGAATTCGCCGTCTGAATATAGATAATCTAGGTCGATATCCATTACGTCTGCCACTTCACAAGTGTCACCAGACTTGAATGTTTTCTCTAGCACTTTACCAGAAAGAAGTTTACGAATTTTAACGCGGTTGAACGCTTGGCCTTTACCTGGTTTAACGTATTCGTTTTCCAGAATTACACAAGGCTCGTTATCAAGCATTAACTTAAGGCCGCCTTTAAATTCATTGGTGCTAACTGTAGCCATTTTTTCCTCTTACATTCTTAGAGCTAAATTCAATGCCGCACATAATAACCCGAAAAGTCGAATCTGTTGAGCAAAACTGGCTCAAACAGTTAGCGAATGGGATCTCTGATCCTGCAAAATTGCTGGAAATGTTGGAAATTGATCCATCGCCATGGCTGGACGGGTTTGCTGCGCGCAAGCTGTTTGCACAGCGTGTACCGCAAAGTTTTGTCGATAGGATGGAAAAAGGCAATCCTTACGATCCACTTTTACGCCAAGTATTACCTTTGAGCGAAGAATTTGAGGTCCATGAAGGCTATTCCAATGATCCGCTAGAAGAGCAAGACAATGACATTCCGGGATTGCTGCACAAGTATCGCAACCGCGCCTTGATGATTGTGAAAGGCGGCTGTGCGGTGAATTGCCGTTACTGCTTCCGCCGCCACTTCCCTTATCAAGAAAACAAAAGCGGTAAGCAAGCATGGACTAAGTGCCTTGAGTACATGGCACAACAACCTGAGCTAAACGAAGTGATCTTCTCTGGTGGCGATCCTTTGATGGCAAAAGACGATGAGATCCACTGGCTATTGGAGCACATCGCACAAATTCCACATATCAAACGCCTGCGTATTCACAGCCGTTTGCCTGTCGTGATTCCTGCTCGTATTACTGATGAGCTATGTCACCTACTTCGCGCTTCTCGTCTGCAAATCATCTTGGTGACTCATATCAACCACGCCAACGAAATCAACGCTGAGTTTGCCGCTCAAATGGCGAAGTTGAAGCAGGCTGGCGTTACCTTGCTAAACCAGGGGGTACTGCTGAAAGACGTTAACAACAGCGTTGAAGCACAAGTTGCACTGAACGAAGCGTTATTTGATGCTGGCATTTTGCCTTACTACTTGCACGTTTTAGATAAAGTCCAAGGCGCGGCACACTACTTTGTTTCCGATGAAGAAGCGAAAGAGCTCATGCGTGGCGTAATCACGCGAGTGTCTGGATATTTAGTGCCTAAATTGACCCGTGAAATTGGTGGTCGACCAAGTAAAACACCACTGGATCTGCATCTAGAGTAAGTTGCTTGCCGTATAAAGATTGTCGTTACGAGTAAAAGCTTTTGTTCGCTCAGGCGGTCTTATCTATGCATACTCCGCAAATTTGGAGGTTAAGATGCAAGCAACTTTTGAACACTATTTCGATCTTGGCCCATTCAGTTGGGCGGCATTACTTTGCTGCGCAATCAATGGTTTGATGATTGGCATTGAGCGTCAAACTCGAGGTAAACCCGTTGGTATTCGTACTGCAATTCTCGTCATATCAGGTACTTACCTATTTATGTCAATGGCGGTTTCGCTCTCACCGAACACATTAGACCAAGCTCGTGTTCTTGGGCAGATCATTACTGGTGTTGGTTTTTTAGGTGCAGGTGTGATGATGACTCAAGACGGCAAAATCCATGGTGTGACTTCAGCAGCAGTAATTTGGGTATTGGCAGGCTTGGGCTTGATGATTGGCTTAGGTTACTTATCGCAGTCGATCATTATTACCGTGTTGGCACTGACCGTTTTGCTCGGTGTAGACCGGGCAGAAAACCGCGTCAAAGCTTTGCGCCGCGGTGTGCACCAGAAAATGCAGCAGCGAAAAACATCTACACGTTTGATCAAATAATCCATTCAATAAAAAAGACCCCGACGTCTCGCCGGGGTCTTTTTGTATCTGGCATTTATCGTGGAAGGTCGCGGAACTTATTTCGCAAAGTTCACGATAGGGAAACACTTGAAGAAACCGTTGTCCGCACAGTTTAGAAGACCAATTTGAACACCATCGATTTGGTCAGTCATGTTGAAGACACCAAGCTGGAAGTTAGATTTTTTAGAGATACTTGCCAGACCAATGTCTGCCATTGTGTAACCTTCAGAGTAGTTCACCGCACTCCAGTTCAAACCTTTCACATTGTTTGTTACGTTCACTGCACCCAAGTTAACACCATTCGTCTGACCTTGGTTCCAGTTAAATAGACCCAGAGAAGCACCTGTCATTTCTTGATTTACTTTTGATGCACCAAAGAAAAGACCGAAGTTCACACCGGTTGTACGATCTGTTTCAGACATACCAAGTAGAGAGAAATCGACACCTTTCACTTCGTTCACCTGACCGTGAAGAACAGCAAGACGCACACCACCAACAGAGGAGTTAGAAGGCGCGTTCGTGTTGTCGATTGTAGAGAACATAACTGGTGAGCTATCAGCAAGAGCAACAGGTGAAGCGATAACGGCTGCAACAGCCAGTGACGTCATTAGCTTTTTCATTTTCATCTCCATGGGGATTTGTCTTTTACAACATAGTGTAGTGTTCAGAGTTTGCGCTATTTTTAGTTGATGAATGTTAGCGCTAAGTCATATTTAACTGAGTGAATATTTAACCCAATAATTCACACACATTATTTATCCGCTTTTTTCCTAAACTCTGATGATTAGTAACCACTCAATTTCGAGTGTTTCCGTCAATGTTCTCAGCACTCAGCTCAACCCAATAACACCTTGCTCTGCTATGTCTAACGAAGAAGAATCAGAATTTCCCTACAACTCAATCTCACCAACAAACAGTCCCAATTCACAGACATAAAAAAGCCGAGGCATTCACCTCGGCTTCCTAGTTTGGTTTGGTCGGTTATCTTTAAGCTATAACGTCTTAGAGCAAAGAGAAAGCGCGGAGTTTACGCACGTAAATGAGCACTTTCGATGCAGCTATAAGGCGTTAGAGCGACAAGACCAGCAGCAAATTACATCATGCCGCCCATACCACCCATACCGCCCATACCACCCATGTCAGGCATACCTGCGCCTTCTTTTTGTGGTAGGTCAGTAACCATCGCTTCAGTTGTGATCATTAGACCTGCAACTGATGCTGCAAATTGTAGAGCAGAACGCGTTACTTTAGTTGGGTCTAGGATACCCATCTCTAGCATGTCGCCGTACTCGCCTGTTGCTGCGTTGTAGCCGTAAGAACCTTCACCTGCTTTCACGTTGTTCGCTACTACTGACTCTTCATCACCCGCGTTCTTCGTGATTTGACGGATTGGCGCTTCCATTGCACGTAGTGCAACGCGGATACCAACGTTTTGCTCTTCATTGTCGCCTTCTAGGTCAACAATCTTAGATGCTGCACGGATGAGTGCTACACCACCACCAGCAACAACGCCTTCTTCAACCGCTGCGCGAGTTGCATGCAGTGCATCTTCTACGCGGTCTTTCTTCTCTTTCATCTCAACTTCAGTTGCTGCACCAACTTTGATTACTGCAACACCGCCTGCTAGCTTAGCAACGCGCTCTTGTAGTTTCTCTTTGTCGTAGTCTGAAGTTGCATCTTCGATTTGCTGACGGATTTGAGCAACACGACCTTGGATCATTGCTTCTTCACCCACGCCATCGATGATGGTTGTGTTTTCTTTTGTGATTGCAACGCGCTTCGCCTGACCTAGGTCTTCTAGTGCTACTTTTTCTAGCTCTAGACCAACTTCTTCAGAAATCACGATACCGCCAGTTAGGATAGCGATGTCTTGTAGCATTGCTTTACGACGGTCACCGAAACCAGGCGCTTTCACTGCTGCTACTTTCACGATGCCACGCATGTTGTTCACAACAAGTGTTGCTAGTGCTTCACCTTCTACGTCTTCAGCGATGATAAGTAGTGGGCGAGATGCTTTTGCTACTGCTTCTAGTGCTGGAAGAAGTTCACGGATGTTCGATACTTTCTTATCGATCAGAAGGATGAATGGGTTTTCTAGATCAACAGAACCTGCTTCTTGGTTGTTGATGAAGTAAGGAGATAGGTAACCGCGGTCGAACTGCATACCTTCAACTACATCTAGCTCATCTTGTAGTGCTTGACCTTCTTCAACAGTGATAACACCGTCGCGACCAACTTTTTCCATTGCTTCAGCAATGATGTTACCTACGCTTGAGTCAGAGTTCGCAGAGATGGTACCAACCTGTGCGATTGCTTTGGTGTCGTTACACTCAACAGATAGCTCTTTTAGTTGCTCAACTGCTGCAATAACTGCTTTGTCGATACCGCGCTTAAGGTCCATTGGGTTCATACCCGCTGCAACTGCTTTTAGACCTTCATTTACGATTGCTTGCGCTAGTACGGTTGCTGTTGTTGTACCGTCACCCGCTGCGTCGTTTGCTTTAGACGCAACTTCTTTAACCATTTGTGCGCCCATGTTCTGGAATTTATCTTCCAGTTCAATTTCACGCGCTACTGATACACCATCTTTAGTGATAGTTGGTGCACCAAAAGATTTGTCTAGAACTACGTTACGACCTTTAGGACCCAGTGTTACTTTTACTGCGTCCGCTAGAACGTTTACGCCTTCTAGCATTTTAACTCGTGCGTCATTACCAAATTTAACGTCTTTAGCAGCCATCTTTGATTTCCTTTCTAAATTCTGTTTTCGATTTCGTTTTTGAATCAGAGCAAAAAATTACTCAACGATTGCTATTAGTCGAAAATAGCCATGATGTCGTTTTCAGACATTACTAGCACTTCTTTACCGTCGATTTTTTCAGTTTTAGTACCGTAACCTTCAGCGAAGATAACAGTATCACCAACTTTAACGTCCAGCGGTAGCACTGTGCCGTTCTCTAGGATGCGGCCTTTACCCACAGCTAGAACAACACCGCGAGTCGATTTTTCCGCAGCAGAACCAGTTAAAACGATGCCACCAGCTGACTTTGATTCAACTTCTTTACGTTCAACGATAACTCGGTCATGTAATGGACGAATGTTCATCGGTCGTCTCTCCTGAAAATTTCCATGTTTATTTGATAATTGCCCGCGCAGGGGCACGTGATCACTATATAAGGGGCAAAGCTAAGGATCCCAAGGGGTAGACGTGAATTTTTTGTGACTTAGTTAAAATAACCGGCAGCTAAGCAACGGTTTGCGCGCGAAATGCTCACTCGCCGAGGCAACGGCTTTCTTGTATCCTTGCCCTTCCCTCACCAGATAGATGTCAAAAATGCTGGAAAAGAATAAGCCGGACAATCAGACTCAAGACAAGCATGGTTTGTTGACCGCGCCCATTCCTGACACCTTACGCAAAATGACCGTCCCCATGACCATGGGCATGATCGCGATTTTGATGTTTAACTTGGTCGATACCTTTTTCATCTCGCTATTGGGTACCGAAGCGCTCGCGGCAATCAGTTATACCTTCCCAGTAACCTTTGCTGTGAACTGCATCACTATGGGCATTGGTATGGGTCTGTCGACCAATATCGGTCGCCTATTGGGTCAAGGAGAGTCTTCTCAAGCAGCACGTTTTACTAGCCATGGTTTATTACTGGCAGTTGCTCTAGTTACGATTGCTTCAACGCTAGGTTTGTTTACCATCGAGCCATTATTCAGCTTCCTTGGCGCAAAAGAAGATTCCATTCCACTGATCAAGCAGTACATGCAAGTCTGGTATCTGACAATTCCCCTGCTGGTGATCCCAATGGCAGGCAATAGCGCTATTCGGGCGACTGGTGATACCAAGACTCCGGCGAAGATAATGATGCTCGCTGGATTGATTAACGGCATACTCGATCCATTACTCATCTTTGGCTACGGTCCTTTTCCTGAGCTCGGCATTCAAGGCGCTGCGATTGCTAGTGCATTCAGTTGGTTTGGTGCTTTGTGCGGTTCTTTCTATGTATTGATCAAACGCGAAAAGCTGCTTGCGGTCCCACAATGGCAGTGCATCAAACAAGATTGGCAACAAACGCTCAAGATCGGTACGCCCGCTGCTCTCTCGAATGCGATGACGCCGCTATCTGGTGCGATTCTGATGATGATTTTGTCTCACCATGGCACCGCAGCGGTTGCAGCTTATGGCGCTGCGCAACGTATTGAATCAATATTAATTTTGGTGCTGATGTCGCTGACCTCAGCACTCACCCCATTTATGGCGCAAAACTTTGGGGCCAATAACCCTGCTCGTGCCTTCTCTGGCTGGTTCCTGAGCATGCGCTTTGCGGTGGTCTTCCAAGGCTTTATCTTTTTGATGATGGTGCCTCTCAGCATTCCTCTTGCTGCGCTTTTCTCCCAAGAAGCAGCGGTAAAAGACTTGCTGTGGCATTACCTCTTAGTCGTGCCATTTAGCTACGGCTTCCAAGGGATTGTGATGATGCTGGTGAGTGGCTATAACGCGATGCACAAACCGCTGCGCGCTTTCCAATGGAGCTTTATGCGCTTGTTCGTCTTTACGCTGCCAGCGGCATGGATTGGCAGTCTGCTTTATAGCATCGAAGGTTTGTTCATTGGTATTGCTCTGGGTAACACACTAGGCGGTTTGTTAGGGTATCTCTTTGCCCTGCGCGAGCGTCGTATCACATTAGCAGAGCATGCGAGCTCTTAGTTCCACATAAAGCCAGTTTCAATCTCAGACGGACTTCAGCTTAGACAAGTTTCGGATAATAAAAAACCGCGGATAACCGCGGTTTTTTTAGATTTTGACTTTATCAAGCAGGCTTAGAATAGCTCTTCAGCAACTTGGTATAGGTCGTTGCGTACAGGACGCTTCATGTTCTCGATAGCATCGATGATGTCGTGGTGAACCAGTTGCTCTTTCACGATACCAACACAACGACCGCCGTGGCCTTCCATTAGTAGGTGAACAGCATAGTTACCCATGCGAGACGCTAGAACGCGGTCAAATGCAGTTGGACGACCACCACGTTGGATGTGACCAAGAACCGTTGCACGAGTCTCACGACCTGTTGCCGCTTCGATCTCTTTCGCTAGTTCGTTTGCATCCATCATCAGCTCAGTTAGCGCGATGATTGCGTGCTTCTTACCTTTAGAGATACCGTCTTGGATGTTACCAATCAGCTTCTCTTTATCTAGACCAGTTTCTGGAGTAATGATGTACTCACAGCCACCTGCGATTGCAGACATCAGAGTTAGGTCACCACAGTGACGACCCATGATTTCTACGATAGAAATACGCTGGTGAGAAGAAGACGTGTCGCGTAGACGGTCGATTGCGTCGATAACTGTGTTTAGCGCTGTTAGGTAACCGATTGTGTAATCTGTACCTGCGATATCGTTATCGATTGTGCCTGGTAGACCGATACATGGGTAACCCATCTCAGTCAGTTTCTTAGCACCCATGTAAGAACCGTCACCACCGATAACAACTAGTGCATCGATACCGTGCTTTTTAAGGTTCTCAATCGCTTGTTCGCGTACTGCCACTTCCTTGAATTCAGGGAAACGTGCAGAACCTAGGAATGTACCACCCTTGTTGATCACATCAGAAACGCTAGAACGATCTAACCTTTCGATGCGGTCTTCGTAAAGACCTAGGTAGCCATCGTAAACACCGTAAACTTCCAATCCCTCAGATAGTGCTGTACGAACTACGCCGCGTACTGCAGCGTTCATACCAGGTGCGTCACCGCCACTTGTTAAAACACCGATCTTCTTAATCATGCTCACCCTCGATCTTTGGCAATCAATTATTTAATTTTCTTTTAGGCCCCTTGTTACCAAGCAACCTGCATAATCCAGAACTGTGCGTTATGTTACATTTCCTCTACAGGAATACCAATGAAAACACACTTTTTTATGTAACTTTTCTACTTATGTAAGAGTATTACAGTTTCTCTTTGCAACTTCGTTGATTCACATCAGGATCACGATTCTTAATAAGTAGTGATGGAAAGATAGTCAATAAGCGCCTATTTGTCGTCAGGCACTGCCCGATTTTTCGACCGTTACCAATCTTGCGCCTTCTGGTCTCTTTCTGGACCAAACACCACTGACAATGGATCTTGATGGATCAGCACATCCGCTTCCGGGAACAGCTCAAGTAGATTATCTTCTACTTTATCGGCAATGTGATGGGCCTCGATCAAACGTAAGTTATCATCCAATTCTAAGTGCAGTTGGATAAAGCGCGTTGGACCAGACATCCGTGTACGTAACTGATGCACACCCAATACCCCTTCCACTTTTAAGCACTCTTGGCGAATCTGTTCCAACTCTTCATCTGGCAGCTTTCTATCCAACAAGGTCTGAATCGCTTCGCTGACCATCTTGAATGCGCTGTATAAAATAAAGATACCAATACCCACCGCAAACACTGCATCGGCTTGCGTGACACCAAAGTAACTCAAACCTAATGCCACCATAATGGCACCATTCATATACAGGTCTGTTTGGTAATGCAGTGAGTCGGCGGCGATCGCCTGACTGCCCGTCACACGCACGACATGCTTTTGGAACATCACAAGTCCAAAAGTGACCACCATAGCAAATAGAGAAACGTAAACACCGAGCTCTGGAGCGTTTAATTCATGTGGGCGGAAGAAGCGCTCGACACCGTTCAGGATCAAGAACACCGCTGAACCAGAAATAAACATCGCTTGTGCCAGCGCCGCCAACGATTCGGCTTTACCGTGACCAAAAGTATGTTCTCTGTCGGCAGGTTGTAGGGAATAGCGCACCACAATGAGGTTCACCACCGAAGCGGCAATATCCAGCATGGAGTCAATTAAAGAGGCAAGTAAGCTGACTGACCCCGTCACCCACCAAGTGATGACTTTGACAATCAAAAGAAGCGCCGCAACGATGGTTGCCGTCCAAGCTGCCATCGTCACTAAACGTGCGTATTGCTGTTTCATAATCAAATAGTTAACTCAAACCGTGCTTTGAGTATACCTTGAGAATGATTTAATGAGTATGAAATCGCCAAGATCAAAAAGAGGCAGCACTCTGGCTACCTCTCTTACGTTATCTTTCAGCGATTAGCTGTTGTGGTGCTTTTCCATGCGTTTTTGCATTTTTTCGCCACACTTTTGTTGACGCTCTTTTTGTAGCTCAACAAATTTTGTTTTTTGCTCAGGAGTCAGAACACTCAGCATTTGGTGCTTTTTCTCCATCATCTTAACGCGACGCTCAGTTTGCTTCTCAACCATCTCTTTTGCTAGGTCGTTTGCCGCTGCTGCATCGAAGTTATCAGCCAATAGCAGTGCTTGAACCTTTTCGTGGTGCGCTTGACGCTCAGCCATACGTGCTTCTTTACCATCCGCGAATTTTGCTTTCATTTCCGCTTTGTTCGCTTCACGCATTTCTTTTAGTTGGTCTTTTTGTGCATCAGTTAGGTCTAGTTGACGCATGATACCGCGGTCCATACCCATACCACACTCACCGCGATGACCTTTGTGGTCTTTACCGCCAAATGCGAATGCACTCGCTGTACCTAGAGTTAGAGGTAGAACAACAGCCGCTAGTACCAGTTTCTTTGCAGTTTTCATAATACGATTCCTTACACAGGTTAGTGATTCTTCTGAGCTGTTCTCACAGCGCTTGAGTGTAGAATACGACCTACTAGGTAAAGCGACGTATAGAGACCGTAAAGAATCGTAAAGAGTGATTTTTACACTCATTCTTCACCGTCATTACCATGTAATATTAAAACAACTACGAATAATAAATAGGTACTCATATGGCGAACATTCTTTTGATTGATGACGATACCGAGCTAACCAGCCTACTTAAGGAAGTGCTGAGCTTCGAAGGTTTTAACGTCAACGAAGCCAACGATGGAGAAGCTGGTCTCGCGGCAGTCACTGACGAAATCGACCTTATTCTGCTCGATGTCATGATGCCAAAACTCAATGGAATGGAAACCTTAAAGCGCCTGCGTGAAAACTGGGAAACGCCTGTTCTAATGCTGACAGCTAAAGGCGAAGAAATCGATCGCGTGATCGGTCTTGAACTGGGTGCGGATGATTACCTGCCAAAACCATTCAGCGACCGCGAACTACTGGCACGTATCCGAGCAATTTTACGCCGCACAAGCAGCACTCAAAAGAGCACTAAAAACGGCGACTGCATTGAGTATCAAGAAATCAAACTCTATCCAGGCAAACAGGAAGCCTATTGTGAAGAGGTTCTGCTGGATTTAACGACCACAGAGTTCGCCTTGTTGACTCACTTTGTACAAAATCCGGGGCAAGTCCTCACTAAAGAAACCCTGAGTCTTGACGTGCTTGGTAAGCGCCTTGCAGCCTTTGACCGCGCGATCGATATGCACGTGTCCAACCTACGGAAGAAACTGCCAGATCAGAGTAACGGTAAGCCACGCATTAAAACCCTACGAGGGCGCGGCTACATGTTGATTGAGGAGGATTAATGCGAGCACCACGCTTCAAACTACCGAAGATAAACAGCTTGTATGGACGCATCTTTGCCATCTTCTGGTTCACCATGTTTTTGGTTCTGATGGCTGTGCTGTCACTACCTCATCTTGATCCACGGAAAGCGCGCGACATTCCAAAAGAGCATTATCAACGTATGCTTGAAATACGTGACGGTATTGAGAAGAAGTATCGCAACCAAGATAACCTCGGCAAAATCTTATTTAGCCTTGAAGGACAACGACGCAGCAAGCATGACCCACGTCCAAGGATCTTCTTTTCCGATCACGAAGGGAATGTCTTAAGCACCTCGAGCCACAAAGACTTTAAGCTGCGTGCACTGCAAAATTTTGTCACCAGTATTGAAGATCAGTCACAGCCGAAACAAAAACTCTACGGTCGTTACATGATTGCAGGTCCAGTGCCAATCAATGTCGCTAATTCAGAGCTACTGATGTACGTCGGCTTTAAGTGGAACGAGCCGCCACCAATCATGTTACGCCTGTTTGACCACCCATTGCAGTTGCTGCTCGCCGTTATGTTGGTGAGTACACCGCTATTATTATGGTTAGCATGGGCATTGAGCCAACCAGCTCGACGATTGGAAACCGCAGCACAACGCGTTGCTAAAGGTGAGTTTGTCATCGATCCGAATCTAGAGAAAGGCACCACCGAGTTTCGCCAAGCAGGTACGAGCTTCAACCAAATGGTCGAGGCTGTGAATCAAATGATTTCTGGTCAGCAGCGTTTACTCTCAGACATCTCACACGAGCTGCGTTCCCCACTCACTCGCCTGCGTATGGCAAGTGCGTTGGCGACTCGTAAACAAGGTGAAAGCCCAGAGCTAACTCGTATTGATACCGAAGCGCAGCGCTTAGAGCAGATGATTGCCGAGCTGCTTGAACTGTCGCGCATGCAGGTAAACAGTCACATGACGCGCGAGACTCAGCCAATTGTCAGCTTATGGGAAGAGATCATCAAAGACGCGCAGTTTGAAGCCGAGCAAATGGGTAAAACCCTTAGCTATTCAACCTTACCGGATCGCAGTATCTCTGGTAATCCTAAATTGTTGATGAGCGCGGTAGAAAATATCATCCGCAACGCGATTTACTACGGCAAAGATGAAGTAAGAATCGACATTCAGGATTCATTCGATACCCTCAGCATCGTGGTTGACGACAATGGGGAAGGCGTACCTGACGAAGAATTGGAAGCAATTTTCCGCCCGTTTTACCGTGTATCTACAGCACGAGATCGCCATTCAGGTGGTACTGGCTTAGGATTAACCATCACCGACAGTGCGATTCGTCAGCACAGCGGTTCGATTGTTGCTAGCCGTAGCCCACTCGGCGGTTTACGTGTCACCATCACCCTACCATTGATCAGCGCAGGCAAATAACCTTACAAAGATCAAAGTTGATAATGATTTTCATTAACATTAAAGTAAATCCTCCATAAAGGAGGATTTACAATGTCGCACATTTTCCCAGAGCTTCCATACGAATACGATGCGTTAGAGCCGTACATCGATGCGAAAACAATGGAAGTTCACTACAGCAAACACCATAAAACTTATTACGACAAATTCATGGCTGCCGCAAAAGGCAGCGCTCTCGAGACCCAAAGCCTCGATGACATCTTCGCTTGCATTTCTCAACACAGTCCGGCTATCCGCAACAACGGTGGCGGCTATTACAATCACATCATTTACTGGAACTGCATGTCACCAAACGGTGGCGGTGAACCTCAAGGTGCTCTAGCGCAAGCCATCAACGACAAATATGGCGACTTCGAAAAGTTTAAAGATGAGTTCGCACAAGCTGCTATCAATACTTTCGGCTCTGGCTTTGCTTGGCTGGTCGTAAAAGATGGCGATATTCACATTACGTCAACGAGTAACCAAGACAACCCTCTAATGGACGTTGCCGCGGTACAAGGTGAACCAGTCCTAGCATTGGATGTGTGGGAACACGCATACTACATCAGCTACCAAAACCGTCGTCCTGAATACATCGACGCATGGTGGAATGTGGTCAACTGGCGCGCAGTGGAAGAGAACTACGCTCGCGCTCTGAGTTAATCTATCTAAATGAGGGCAACACACTGAAGTGGTTGCCCTCTTCTATTACCCGTCATTGTGTTGAATCTCGCTTCTCATGGTGACTTGGGTATATACTGCTCGCCTGTTTTGACCAATCTAATTCAATACCATGTTTGATATCGCTCTATACGAACCAGAAATCGCGCCGAACACCGGCAACATCATTCGCCTGTGTGCTAACTGTGGTGCGAATCTCCACCTGATTGAGCCGCTGGGTTTCGATCTAGAAGAGAAGAAAGTCCGCCGCGCAGGTTTGGATTACCACGATTTGGCTCGCGTGACGCGTCATAAAGATTATCAAGCATTCTTGGAATACTTAGAGAAAGAGAAACAAGGCAACTACCGTCTGTTTGCATGCACGACCAAAACCACAGGTCATCACGTCGATGCAAAATACCAAGAAGGCGATGTTTTGATGTTTGGTCCAGAAACACGTGGCCTGCCAGCAGACGTGATTGATAGCCTACCAATGGAACAACGTATTCGTATTCCGATGATGCCGGATGCGCGCAGCCTGAACCTTTCTAACGCCGTTGCGATTATTGCGTTTGAAGCATGGCGCCAAATGAGCTTTGAAGGCGCGTTGTAAGCACTGCAAATGACAGATACTAAAAAGGGCGCTCAATGCGCCCTTTTGCTTTTCTTACTGACCGATTGAATCAGTTGAGCTTGTTACGATCATTGTCGTCTTTACGCTCGTATTCACCTTCGAAGGTGTTGCCGTTATCCGATTGAGAATTGAATGGGTCACGACGGAACGGGTCTTGCTCAAATGGACCTTGATTTGAGAAGCCACCTTGGAAGCCGCCACCGTTCATGGTCTTCACCACCATCTTACTCATTAGGTATTTGGCAATTGCCGCTCGCGGTGCTGGCAATAATACCAACATACCCAATGCATCGGTCATGAAACCAGGGGTTAACAACAGCACACCGGCAACCGCCAGCATCACACCTTCAAAAATCTGTTGCGCTGGAAGCTCACCTTGCTCTAAGCGCCCTTGCACCGACATTAGCGTCTGGATGCCTTGGCTACGTACCAAAGACGCACCAACAAATGCAGTAATCAACACCAAAGCAATCGTAGGCCAGAGACCTAAGAAGCCTCCCACCTGAATAAATAGGCCGATTTCGATGATCGGGACGAAAATAAACGCCAATAATAAGATAGGAAACACATGCCCTCCTTTGTTGGATTCAGTGTAATGGCAAAAGCCTACTAAGCTCAAACGAATCGTTGTAAAAAAGCGTGTTCACCCTAGGGAGAATGCATTGTGCAAAAAGCGCTCTTTGAACAAAGGTGCATATACAAAAATTGATCGTTGAAAAGTGCTATTTTCGGACTCTTAAAATCCATGTTTGTCGAGGAAAAACATCTACCCATAAAGGGTTATTAATATCCCGTTCATACTTTGCAAATTATTGACGCATTAAAAGCGAAAAAGGTGATCCACTTACTATTTTTATGCGCTAGGTGCAGTATGATGTGCCACATAAGTCAGGACGGTTTTTCCAGCCAAAAACTCTGATGAATGGATTCTTGATTGCAGAAATGGCTAATAAATAACTTAAATATCAGAATTATTATCTAAGGATCCTGTTATGGCTACACTATCTGATGCTCCAAAGACAGCAAACCAAGCCACTCGTATTGAAGAAGATCTATTAGGCCAACGTCATGTCCCTGCCGATGCTTACTACGGCATCCACACACTTCGCGCTATCGAAAACTTCAACATTTCAAGCACTACCATCTCTGACGTACCTGAATTTGTGCGTGGCATGGTAATGACTAAGAAAGCCGCTGCACTAGCAAACAAAGAGCTAGGTGCGATTCCAAAAGACGTTGCTAACTACATTCTAGAAGCGTGTGATTTGATCCTTGAAACAGGTAAGTGCATGGATCAGTTCCCTTCAGACGTATTCCAAGGTGGCGCAGGCACGTCAGTTAACATGAACACAAACGAAGTTATCGCGAACGTTGCACTTGAACTGATGGGCAAGGAAAAAGGCCAATATGAGTTCATCAACCCGAACGATCACGTTAACAAGAGCCAATCAACAAACTGTGCGTACCCAACGGGCTTCCGTATCGCGGTTTACAACAGTGTTCATCAGTTGATGGAAGCGATCGAATACCTAAAAGGCGCATTCGAGCTTAAAGCACAAGAATTCAAAGATGTGTTGAAGATGGGTCGTACTCAGCTTCAAGACGCGGTTCCTATGACTGTAGGTCAAGAGTTCCACGCATGGGCAGTAACACTAAACGAAGAAATTCGTGCCCTAGATTACACATCTAAACTACTACTAGAAATCAACCTAGGGGCAACGGCAATCGGTACTGGTCTAAACGCACCAACTGGTTACCAAGCACTAGCAGTGAAACACCTAGCGGAAGTCACTGGCGTTGAAGTGGTTGCAGCAGAAGACCTAATCGAAGCAACCTCTGACTGTGGTGCCTACGTGATGACGCACGGTGCGCTGAAACGTCTAGCAGTGAAACTATCGAAGATCTGTAACGACCTTCGTCTACTTTCTTCTGGTCCACGTGCAGGTCTGAACGAACTGAACCTACCAGAAATGCAAGCAGGCTCTTCAATCATGCCAGCTAAAGTAAACCCAGTTATCCCTGAAGTAGTAAACCAAGTTTGCTTCAAAGTTCTAGGTAACGACAACACGGTTTCTTTCGCAGCAGAAGGCGGTCAGCTACAGCTTAACGTAATGGAACCAGTTATCGCACAAAGCGTGTTCGAGTCTATCTCTCTACTACACAACGCGTGTGTGAACCTACGTGACAAATGTATCGATGGCATCACTGTGAACAAAGAAGTTTGTGAGAACTACGTTTACAACTCTATCGGTATCGTAACTTACCTAAACCCATACATCGGTCACCACGAGGGCGATATTGTGGGTAAGATCTGTGCTGAAACAGGTAAGAGCGTACGTGATGTGGTTCTAGAACGCGGTTTATTAACTGCAGAAGAGCTAGATGACATCTTATCGGTTGAAAACTTCATGCATCCGACTTATAAAGCGAAACGCTACGAGTAATCGTATATGTAAAGGGGTCCCTAACGGGGCCCTTTTTTAGGCTCTGATACGGTTAACCACATTTTTTATGCGCTTTTTATTGCCGTAAGCCGATCAGGTTCTGATTTTCTGAACACTTACTCCTGTTCCTGAGTGCTCAAAAAATCAGAATCATTAAAAAACTAAAAGAGGTATCAATATGGTAATGGTCGAACTCTTCGTGGTTCTGCTCTTCATCTATTTGGGGGCAAGAATCGGTGGTATCGGCATTGGTTTTGCCGGTGGTGCTGGGGTAATTGCATTGTCTTTAATCCTAGGCGTACCGACAAGCCAAGCTTACATCCCTGTCGACGTAATCCTGATCATCATGTCTGTAATTACCGCTATCGCAGCAATGCAAGTTGCGGGTGGTTTGGACTGGATGGTTCAAGTTGCAGAAGACTTTTTGCGTAAACATCCCGAACGCATCACTTTTTACGCGCCTATCGTGACATTCCTAATGACACTGATGGCAGGTACAGGTCATACCGCTTTCTCTACTCTACCTGTAATTGCAGAAGTAGCAAAAGGTCAAGGCGTTCGCCCTTCTCGTCCACTGTCTATCGCGGTAGTTGCATCGCAAATCGCTATCACAGCATCGCCAATCTCAGCGGCAGTTGTAGCGTTCGCAGCAATGCTTCACCCATTCGGCGTTGACTACTTGACGCTACTAGCGATCTGTATCCCAACAACGTTCATCGCTTGTATGATCGGTGCATTCGTAGCGAACTTCATGGGTAGCGAGCTTAAAGACGATCCTGAATACCAAGACCGTCTAGCAAAAGGCTTGATCAAGCTAAACACAGAGTCTAAGCGCGAAATCCTGCCAACAGCGAAGAAAGCAACTTTCATCTTCCTAGGCGCTATCGCATTCGTAGTGTGTTACGCAGCAGCAATCTCTGGCTCTGTTGGCCTTATCGAGAACCCTGCTCTAGGTCGTAACGAAGCTATCATGACGGTAATGCTTGCAGCTGCGGCAGCTATCGTAATGAGCTGCAAAATCGATGCTGGCAAAATCCCAGCAGCAGCGACATTCCGCTCTGGTATGACAGCGTGTGTGTGTGTTCTTGGTGTAGCATGGCTAGGTTCTACGTTCGTTAACGCGCACGTTGACGGCATCAAAGAAGTGGCTGGTGCGCTACTAGCAGACTACCCATGGATGCTAGCACTTGTTCTATTCTTTGCTTCAATGCTGCTTTACTCGCAAGGTGCAACTACCGTTGCGCTTATGCCAGCAGCACTAGCAATCGGTGTGGCACCACTTACCGCAGTTGCGTCTTTCGCAGCAGTAAGTGCATTATTCGTACTACCAACCTATCCAACGCTGCTTGCGGCAGTTGAGATGGACGACACGGGTTCAACTCGTATCGGTAAATACGTATTCAACCACCCATTCTTTGTACCTGGTGTGGTAACCATCGCTTCTGCGGTAGCACTTGGCTTCGCATTCGGTGGTCTGCTGATCTAGTAGAAACAGAGTCTTACTCGGGGAGCTTCGGCTCCCTTTTTTATTGCCTGTCGCATTGGATAGCGCTTAACAAATCTTCACTTCCATGAAACTTATTGGCTAGCCAGCAGGTCTGATTGAGTTACACTAACGGCAACTATCTAAGATGAATTGATCCTTTTATGCGTGCATTACTCTCCGTCTTACTCTTAGGGCTTATTACCTTCTCTGCGCCTTCTTTTGCTTTGTTTGGCAATGATCAGTTAAACAACAGTCAAAGCAATGCTTTTGGCAGCAGCAACGATACCTTTGTACCTGTCGATCAGGCTTTCCCATTCAACTACTACCAGCAAGACGGCAAATTAATGTTGGATTGGCAGGTACGTGATGGTTACTACCTGTATCAAGAACGCCTATCGGTAGCGGGTGAGAAAGTATCGCTAGGCGAACTGCAAATGGAAGACGGAACGCCGCATAAAGATGAATTCTTTGGTGACGTACATATCTACACTCAGCCTCTGTTTGTTAGCGTCCCAATGCACGACTGGCAAGACGGTGCACGCGTGGTAGTGCAATACCAAGGTTGTGCGAAAGCAGGCTTCTGTTACCCACCAGAAACTCGCGTGATTCCTATCAGCGCGTTTACTTCGTCGAGCTCAGATTCAACAGCGGCGACGACAACACCAAAAGCAGAGCAAGCACCAACAGCAACGCCACCAGCGGCGCAATCATCTAGTTCTAGCGACACACCATCGACGCCAGTAACACAGCAAGATAGCCTTGCCGCAAACCTAGCTGATAACTGGTGGACGCCACTTCTGTTCTTGGCGCTTGGTGTGGGCTTAGCATTTACGCCATGTGTTCTGCCGATGTACCCAATTCTGACCAGCATCGTGCTTGGCAGCGGCAAACTAAGCCAAAGTCGCGCACTAGGCTTATCTTTTGTCTACGTGCAAGGCATGGCGCTGACTTACACCCTACTCGGTCTTGTGGTCGCATCTGCGGGCATGCAGTTCCAAGCAGCGATGCAACACCCTTATGTGTTGATTGGTTTGAGTGTGCTGTTCGTGACGCTCGCCCTGTCTATGTTTGGCGTTTATAACCTGCAACTGCCAAGTGGGGTACAAACTTGGTTAAACAACCTCAGCAACAAACAACAAGGTGGTAGCAGCGCAGGTGTATTCGCCATGGGTGCGATTTCTGGTCTGGTGTGCTCCCCATGCACCACGGCTCCTCTGTCTGGTGCGCTACTTTACGTTGCACAAAGCGGTGACTTACTGACAGGTGGTATCGCGCTCTATGCACTAGCAATGGGTATGGGTATTCCACTCATTCTTGTTGCAGTATTCGGCAACAAACTTCTGCCAAAAGCAGGAGGTTGGATGGATCGCGTTAAGACTCTGTTCGGCTTCATTCTACTGGCTGCTCCTATCTTCCTACTTGAGCGCATCTTGCCAGAAATGTGGGCTACGGCATTGTGGTCAGCACTGGGTATCGCGGCTTTTGGTTGGCTATACCACATCAAAAACAGCCTAGAATTTGGCGGTTGGAAGCAAAGCGCAGTAGGCATCATTGCTGTGCTTGGTTTGTTTGCTTCTGCTCAACCAGCATTGAACTATTGGTTTGGCGGCAACACCACTACACAAACTCAGCAAGCAACCGTGAGTTTTACTCGTATTGCTAACGTGGCTGAGCTTGAGGCTGCACTTGCTCAGGCGAAACAAGTAGGTAAACCAGTGATGCTGGATTTCTACGCCGACTGGTGCGTAGCATGTAAAGAGTTCGAGAAGTACACCTTCCATGACCCAAGCGTCGAAGCCAAACTACAAGACTTCGTTCTTCTGCAAGCGGACGTGACCAAGAACCAAATTCAGGACATCGAGCTGCTTAAACATATGAATGTACTGGGTTTACCAACGATTGAGTTCTGGGATGCCAATGGCGAACATGTTTCAAACGCTCGTTTGACGGGCTTTATGCAAGCCGAGCCTTTCTTAGAGCACATCAACCGATTCTGATGATGAATCATTCAAACGCCAGTGATTATTCACTGGCGTTTTTTGTTGTCTCAATAAAACTGAGAAAGTTGCGTTTATATGCAATTTTTCTAATAAAAGTCGATTTAGTTCAGACTTTTAGCGGATAAATATTGTCCACATTCTTAAAGGTGGACAATAATTCCATTAACGAAATAGTCAAAAGTGTTTAACGTCATGGATTCGACCTACACCATTATCATCGCTGATGATCACCCGCTGTTCCGCAATGCCTTGTTCCAATCGGTACACATGGCTGTGAGTGGTGCTAACCTTCTCGAAGCGGATACGCTGGATGCTCTACTCGCGTTGCTGGAAAAAGAAGAAGAGCCAGATTTGGTGTTGTTAGATCTCAAGATGCCAGGCGCAAATGGCATGTCGGGGTTGATTCACCTTCGTGCTGAATACCCAGATATCCCAGTGGTGGTGGTATCTGCCAGCGAAGAAGCAAGCGTGGTCACACAAGTGAAAAGCCACGGTGCGTTCGGCTTTATTCCAAAATCGAGCGACATGCGTGAGCTAGTCAATGCCCTTAACCAAGTCCTTAATGGCGACCCATACTTCCCAGAAGGCTTGATCACCAATAACGCAGCTTGTAATGACTTGGCAGAAAAAATTGCCGCACTTACCCCTCAGCAATACAAAGTGTTGGGCATGCTTTCCGATGGCTTACTCAACAAACAAATCGCTTACGAGCTCAATGTCTCAGAGGCCACCATCAAAGCCCACATGACCGCAATTTTCCGCAAACTGGGCGTGAAAAACCGAACTCAAGCCGTCATCCTACTGCAGCAAATGGAACCCGAGCAGTAATGTGTTAGTAAATATATCTAATTCACATTTATATGACGCAAAAAGAACAACAGACGTTAAAATAAACAGGCTGTCACAAACAGCCTTTTTCATCCCTCTGTTAAACCGCTAACTCTGGGAGGTCATACTTTGCTAAGTATTCTCGTCACTCAATTCGTCGTACTCTGGGCCGTCATTGACCCGATTGGTTCAGTACCCGTTTATCTATCACAAACTCAACACCTCACGGCAAAACAGCGTCGTCTCGTAGCGTTGAAAGCCATTGCCATTTCAATGGGTGTGTTGCTGTTCTTCCTTATTGCCGGTCAGTTGTTGCTGGAAGCAATGCAAATCCCATTGCCCGCGTTCCAAGCCGCTGGTGGCTTAGTGTTATTGCTGTTTGCATTGTCGATGATTTTTGGTGAGAGCAAGCCAGAACAAGAACAAAAACTGGGCGAAGAAGTCAGCCACTCCGATCTC
Organism: Vibrio sp. L85; assembly: GCF_963871815.1. Lineage (NCBI taxonomy): Bacteria > Pseudomonadati > Pseudomonadota > Gammaproteobacteria > Vibrionales > Vibrionaceae > Vibrio > Vibrio sp. L85. The sequence goes on along the minus strand of NZ_CAWMYL010000069.1, from coordinate 21,678 downwards.
GCTGACTTAGCCGTTTACCCTCTTGCGATCCCTTCGATTGCATCGCCGGGTGCAATGATGGCTATCGTGATGCTCACCGATAACAACCGCTACTCTTTCGTCGACCAAGCCATGACCGCAGGCGTCATGATTGCGGTACTTCTGGTTACCCTATTCTTGTTACTGGGTGCAAACACGATTCAAAAAGTGATTGGTAACGTAGGCGCAGCCATCATCAGCCGCGTAATGGGGCTTATCCTTGCTGCTGTTGCACTGAATAATTTGCTGCTTGGTATAAAAGATTTCTATGTTAATTGATAAAACTCTTAGACCTTTGGCTAATTTAACATCAAATTAACATCACACTTTTATTCTCACTTCTTCTCAAACGCCCTAAAAATGGGCGTTTTTGCTTTTTAGCATCCCGACTAAAGTTGAAAAGAGTTCTTGCCAGTGCCTTGCTAATGTACATGTTGAAACATTTTTTTAACAACAATACCAATCGTAAGGAGACGGCAATGGCATTTGAAAGCGAAGAAAGAGCCAAAGCCTACTGGGACAAGAACGTGAAGCTCATGATTACCCTGATGGTCATCTGGTTCGTAGTGTCTTTCGGCTGCGGCATTTTATTTGTCGACGTACTTAATCAATTTCAATTAGGTGGATACAAACTCGGGTTCTGGTTTGCTCAACAAGGCTCCATCTATGCCTTCCTAGGTATTATTTTCTACTACGCGTGGAAAATGCGCCAAATCGACCGTGAATTCGGCGTAGATGAGTAAGGAGTAACTCAGATGGATTTGAAAACTATTACCTATCTGGTGGTTGGCGCAACGTTCGTCCTCTACATCGGTATTGCGATTTGGGCTCGTGCGGGCTCAACTAAAGAATTCTATGTAGCAGGCGGCGGTGTAAACCCTATCGCTAACGGCATGGCAACCGCAGCAGACTGGATGTCAGCAGCATCGTTCATCTCAATGGCAGGCTTGATTGCCTTCATGGGCTACGGCGGTTCGGTATTCCTGATGGGCTGGACAGGCGGTTACGTACTACTGGCACTTCTGCTTGCACCATACCTACGTAAGTTCGGTAAGTTTACTGTGCCAGAATTCGTAGGTGAGCGTTTCTACTCTAACGCAGCGCGTATCGTAGCAGTTGTGTGTCTTATCATCGCATCAGTGACTTACGTTATCGGTCAGATGAAAGGTGTGGGCGTGGCGTTCGGTCGTTTCCTAGAAGTGGATTACTCAACAGGTCTACTGATCGGTATGTGTATCGTATTCATGTACGCCGTAATGGGCGGCATGAAAGGCATTACCTACACGCAGATTGCTCAATATTGCGTACTCATTCTTGCTTACACTATTCCTGCAATCTTTATCTCTCTGCAACTTACGGGTAACCCACTACCACAGATCGGTCTAGGCAGTACCATCCAAGGCACCGATGTCTATCTACTCGATAGGCTCGACCAAGTAGTCACCGAGCTCGGCTTCAGTGAATACACCACCCAAGTTCGTGGCGACACGCTAAACATGTTCGTGTACACCATGTCATTGATGATCGGTACTGCGGGTCTGCCACACGTAATCATCCGTTTCTTTACCGTGCCTAAGGTTCGTGATGCACGTACATCAGCAGGTTGGGCGCTAGTTTTCATCGCTATCCTTTACACAACAGCACCTGCAGTATCTGCTATGGCGCGTCTAAACCTAATGGATACCGTTAACCCAGCTCCGGGTCAGCACCTTGCTTATGATGAGCGTCCTGACTGGTTCAAGAACTGGGAGAAAACAGGTCTACTAGGCTTTGATGATAAGAACGGCGACGGTCTGATTGAGTACACATCAAACCCAGCAACCAATGAGCTGAAAGTTGACCGTGACATCATGGTACTAGCAAACCCAGAGATTGCTAAGCTACCTAACTGGGTTATCGCACTTGTCGCAGCAGGTGGTCTGGCGGCAGCACTATCGACGGCTGCAGGTCTACTACTGGCGATTTCGTCCGCGATATCCCATGACTTAATCAAAGGTGTGATAAATCCGAACATATCCGAGAAGAAAGAGCTGCTCGCGAGTCGAATCTCCATGGCAGTTGCCATCGCGGTCGCCGGTTACTTAGGCTTGAATCCGCCTGGGTTTGCAGCCGGTACGGTAGCGCTCGCCTTCGGTCTGGCAGCATCCTCCATCTTCCCTGCTTTGATGATGGGCATCTTCAGTAAGAGCATCAACAAAGAAGGCGCAATCGCAGGTATGATTGCGGGTATCAGTATCACGCTATTCTACGTATTCCAGCACAAAGGCATCCTATTTGTTGCTGACTGGACTTACCTACAAAGCTGGGGTCAGAACTGGTTCCTAGGCATCGAACCAAACGCATTTGGTGCAATTGGTGCTGTGTTCAACTTCATCGTGGCATTCGCTGTATCGAAAGTAACGGCAGAAACACCACAAGAAGTAAAAGACCTAGTCGAGCACGTACGTGTACCAGCAGGCGCTGGCGGTGCGGTAGACCACTAAAATATAACGCAAACCACAAAAGCCCCGCTTGGGGCTTTTTTATTCACTTAACTTATTCTAATAATTAGAGATTCCCTGAACCGTAGCAAGGAAGCCAACATGTTCAAAAACAAGCACTTTATTATCGCTCTGTTGATCGCCCCGATTCTGTCTTTAATCGCTTATTTCGGTACAGACATGGCTCTTAGTGAGAAACCTCATGCCGCTAAAGAAGGGGAAAGCTACAAACTCGCCAGCAAGTCGAATTGCCGTTATACCAGTGGCTTGTGTGATATGGAGAATGGTGACTTTAAAGTGAAGTTTCGCTCAGAAAAGCTGACTCAAGATAGCCTAGAGTTGTCTTTACATGCGGCTTATCCACTGGAAGGAGTGAAGCTTTCTGTAGTGGATAGCCAAGAGCAAAACGCACAACCAATTGACATGAAGCCAGCGGATCAAGCCGGACAAAACTGGACCATCACTTTGCCTAAGCCTGCATCAGCCGAGAGTTGGCTACGTGTTGCGATTCAATCTGAAGGCACGCTCTACTATGGTGAAACGCAAACAGCGTTTGTGAAATACGAAACCCTGTTTACGGACAAATAACTTACTTGCTCCATAAGGCTTGAAGACGCATTTGAGCCAACCTTATCTCGCGAAAGAATACCGAGCTTAATTGTAGGGATTGAGCTCTCCCACTTCAGCCGATACTGAGTCCGAGTATCGGCTTTTTTTGTTGTGTTATTTCCTCAAAAAAGCTGTGGTTGCTAATCGGCAATTAATTGATAATAATTATCATTATCTTAAGTATCGAGGTAACTATGGACAGCAGCCAAGCCATCTACAACGCCTTTTTTAAAGCGCAAGACCGATTCCTTCATGTGTATGCGCCAAGCGGCTTCGAACCCGATGTGATCCATGATTACATCCATTGGGGTATGGTGCTGTCGTCCATCTACGATCACGATGCAGAGCGCGAAAACCTGTTGCTGTGCGAGCTGTATTTGCGCCAAGTCTACTTCCATCTACTTGATGCCATTCAGGACCCTGCGCGCAGCCGCATCTTCCGCCGAGTCTGCCTCGATTCTATTCACACTCCGCTACTTTGTCTCAAACGTTACTACTACCAATTTGAGGATGGCGATGTGAAATTTCTCTCATTACAACAACAATTACGTCTGATACAGACGCCACTCGATTAAACAAAAGGAACCTACCATGACCACGGAATTCCGTATCGAAGCGGACAGCATGGGCGAAGTCAAAGTCCCAGCCAACGCTTTGTATCAAGCCCAAACTCAACGCGCTGTCGATAACTTTGCTTTCAGCAAACACACCATGCCGACAGGGTTTATTCAAGCACTCGCTCACATCAAACAAACCGCAGCGCTTACCAATGCTCAACTTGGCTTGCTAGAAGGTGATATTGCCAATGCCATCGCTGATGCCGCGCAAGCCATCATTGATGGTAAACACATCGATCAATTCCCTATCGATGTATTCCAAACTGGCTCGGGCACGAGCTCAAACATGAATGCCAACGAAGTGATTGCAACATTGGCATCTGAGCATCTAGGCGGAACAGTCAATCCAAACGATCACGTCAATATGGGTCAAAGCAGTAACGACGTAGTGCCTACTGCGATTCAAGTCAGCTCTGCAATTGCAATTGAAAAACAGCTACTACCAGCACTGTCCCACCTAAGTGAAACACTAGAGACTAAGCAGCGAGCTCTGAAAGATGTGGTGAAAACAGGTCGTACGCACCTCATGGATGCGATGCCAATTACCTTCGCCCAAGAGCTTGGTGGTTGGCAGTTCCAAATCGAACACGCTAAACAAGCCATCGAACAAACACTGCCAGCAGTGAAAGCGTTAGCCCAAGGCGGAACAGCGGTAGGAACAGGGATCAACGCCGATCCACGCTTCGCCGATCTTTTTGCCGATAACCTAACACAATCAACGCGCATAGAGTTTGCTTCAAGCAAAAACTTCTTCTTCAATCTCAGCAGTCAGGATGCGATCGTCGCCCTATCGGGACAGCTCAAAACTGCAGCAGTTGCGATCATGAAGATCGCAAACGATCTTCGCTGGATGAACTCAGGCCCACTAGCCGGCTTAGGTGAAATCGAACTGCAAGGCTTACAACCGGGCTCTTCTATCATGCCGGGTAAAGTGAACCCTGTGATTCCAGAAGCAGCGGCCATGGCGTCGGCACAAGTGATTGGTAACGACGCGACAATTACCGTTGCAGGTCAATCGGGTAACTTCCAACTTAACGTGATGCTGCCTGTGATTGCTCACAATGTACTAGAAAGCATTGAACTGCTGTCGAACAGCACCATTGCTTTGGCAGACAAAGCCATCGCGACGTTTGAAGTGCGCCAAGACAACCTTGATGTGGCACTGGCGAAGAACCCGATTCTGGTCACCGCACTTAACCCTGTGATTGGCTACCTAAAAGCAGCCGAAGTAGCGAAGAAAGCCTACAAACAAGGTCGCGCTATCATTGATGTCGCGGAAGAAGAAACGGACTTAGATCGTGCCACATTAGAAAGATTGCTCGACCCAGCCAAACTGACTCAAGGCGGCGTTGCAGAGTAAGCCACCGACCGATCACCCCTTTAAAGCAAAAGACCTCCAATCGGAGGTCTTTTTTTCTAGGCGACTCGGTTGAGTACTGAACGCAGCTTCAAAGGTTTCACCGGTTTGGCGATAAAACTGAACCCATTGGCTTTAATGCCTTCCATCATGTCATCGGTTCGGTCGGCACTGATGATCACCCCTTCAAAACGGTTACCCAGACGTAAGCGGCATTGCTGCAACACCTCTAATCCCGTTCGACCATTATCTAAACGATAATCGGAGAAAATCACATCCGGCAGCCAATCGTCTTCGATCGCTTTCAGGCTCTCAACGATGTCGGTCGCAATGCGAATATCACACCCCCAACGCGAGAGTAGATTTTCCATTCCGACCAGAATATCCGGCTCATTATCGACACACAGCACACGAATATGGCTCAAGTCAGATTGTGCACTCTTCACAGCTTTGACTGCCGGAATGTGCACCTTTTCTGCCTTATCTAAGGTAATCGAGAACACGCTGCCTTGACCAAACCAAGAACGCATCGAGATTTCATGCCCCAGCACTTGAGCAATACCTTTCGAAATAGCCAAACCTAACCCTAAACCTTGGTCAGAACGAACTTGAGTACCACGATTAAACTCTTCGAAGATCTCTTGTTGCTTCTCTTCTTCGATCCCCATGCCGTTGTCCCATACATCAATACGCACTCGCCCTTGTACGCGACGCACACCGAGCGCCACTTTACCATTCGGGCTATAACGGAACGCATTGGTAAGGAAGTTCTGTACTACGCGGCGCAGCAATTTCGGGTCGGACTTCACCATCAAAGACGATGGGATCATGGTGAACTCAATGCCTTGTTGTTTCGCCAACGCGCTGAATTCAGCATTCAAGTTAGCTAATACATCATTGACCGCAAAGCCATGCACATTGACGTCCAGCTTGCCCGATTCCAAACGTGAAATATCCAGCAAGTCACCAATCAAATCTTCCGCCGCCCCTAACGCACTCTCGATGTGGGTCGACAGCTTTTGGGTTTCACTGTCTTTGGCAACTTCCGACAACGAAGAAGCAAACAGTCGTGCGGCGTTCAGCGGCTGCATCAAGTCATGACTTACTGCGGCTAAGAAGCGCGACTTGGATTGTGACTCATGCTCAGAACGTTGGGTCGCTGCCACCAGCTGTTTGTTCAGTTGTTCCAATTCACGAGTCCGAGCACGAACGCGTTCTTCTAGTGTCTCATTAGCATCTTTCAGAGCTTGCTCCGCATCGCGGAACACGGTGATATCGGTAAAGCTCATAACGAAACCACCACCAGGCATTGGGTTACCTTGCACTTCAATTACGCGACCATCTGGACGCACACGGGAAGAAGTATGTCGCGTGCCTTGCTCAAGGTGATAAACGCGGCGACGAACGTGGTCTTCAGGATCACCCGGACCACATAAACCTTGTTCAGCATTATGACGAATCACATCCGCAATCGGACGCCCGACCTGAATCAACCCCGGCGGGAAAACAAATAACTCCAGATAACGTTGGTTCCACGCTACCAGCCTTAGTTGCTTGTCGACCACTGCGATACCTTGCCCAATGTGTTCAATCGCACCTTGCAGCAAGCCACGGCTGAAATCGTACAGCTCTGAGGCTTCATCAACGATGGTCGCCACTTCCTCAAGCTGCATGTTTCTGCCTTGCAACGCAGAAGTAAGTACTAACTTAGCTGAAGATGCACCAAACACACCGGCAAGTACACGTTCGGTGTGTCGAATTAAGGTAGAGGGGGCTTGTTGATTGGGAAGCAGCTCTTCGCGTTGCTGACTCCAATAGGTTTGAAAGGCGGATTTCACTCGCGTACGCCCCACAAATCGCGACGCTAACATCTCCAGTTCACTGACCGTCACACGGCTCTGATACAAGCTGATGTTTTCACTCTCAGGCAACGGCGTACCAACGAATGACGCTGATTGTAAGCGTTCACTTATGCTTGGGCGCGTAGCTAGTGATACCGCGACAAAACACGCAGTATTCGCCACTACGCTGAGGATCATGCCCCAGTCAGAAACAGCAATACCAAAGCCTGCCAATAAATCAGGCGGAGTAATCAACCAAATCAGCAAGTTGTTGCTTGCGTCGCCTGCCAGCATGTCGGTTTGGCTCATTAAAGTAATCAACCAAATGGTGAAACCCACCAGCAAACCAACATACACGCCTTTCTTGTTGCCCTGACGCCAGTACATACCGCCAAGCAGAGACGGAGCGAACTGGGTAATCGCTGCAAACGAGAGAAAACCTATCGCAGAGAGTGAGTGGATACTATCTAAAGCCTGATAAAAGCCCCATGCACCAATCAAAAGAAGCAGAATAAGCCCGCGACGTATACGTAATAACAACGTAGAGAAGTGATGATGATTGCGTTTTGATAACTTCATCCGACGCAGAATAAGCGGCATCACCAAATCGTTCGATACCATGATTGCTAAGGCAATGGTCGAGACGATAACCATACCACTTGCCGCGGAAGTACCGCCCAAAAATGCCAGCAAGGCGATGTCATTCGCGCCCACCGCCATCGGCACGCTGATCACGTACGTATCGGCAGGGCTGCCACTCAATAAGCTTTGCCCTACCCATGCGATTGGCAGAACGAAAATACCCATCAGAATCAGATACAGTGGGAACAACCAACGAGCGACGTGTAAGTCTTGCGCGCGTTCATTCTCGACCACCATGGTATGGAATTGACGTGGCAAACAAACAATCGCCAACATGGTCAGAATGGTATGAATCAGCAAGGTCGGAATGTTAGGAGACTCATAGGTTTCAGCGGCGATATCAGCGAGGTGGAAGCTCTCGGTATCCATCGCGAGCCAAACAATAAACACGCCCACCACTAAAAACGCCACCAACTTGAGTACTGATTCAAACGCAATCGCCATCATCATGCCGCGGTGATGTTCAGTGTTATCGATATGACGCGTACCAAACAGCATGGTGAAGATCGCCATCGCCCCGACCACAAACCAAGATACGCTGTAGTTTTGATAACTGAGATCAGATGCCAAGTCCGGTGCGATGATCTCCAATCCCATGGTGATGCCGCGCAATTGCAAAGCGATATACGGAAGAATGCCTGCCACCGCGATTAAGGTGACAACCACCGCCAAGCCTTGCGATTTACCATAGCGGGCGGCAATGAAATCGGCAATGGAGGTGATGTGCTCGCGCTTGGCAATCAAGATCAGCCGAGCGAGGACGCGCCAGCCGATGGTAAACACGATGATCGGCGCGATATAGATGGGTAGGAAGGACCAAGGGTTGTTGCTCGCCTGTCCGACCGTGCCGTAGAAGGTCCACGACGTACAGTACACCGCAATCGACAAACTGTAGATCCATGGTCGCCAACGCGCTAACCATCTCTTTTGTTTGTCACCGTACCAAGCGATTAAAAACAGGATTCCCAAATACGCCAAAGAAACGGGAATCACTAGCCATCCTTGCATCCGATATCCTTTCTTACTTTTCTTGCCTTTCTTGCTGTTTTTAAAGCAAGGAATAAAAAAAACCTCTCCATAAGGGAGAGGTTTCATTTAACACTGCTTTCACAACAGAGACAAAGGTTAGTTTTTAATCTCTGTCACAGAAGCTTAATTCTGTGCTTCGGGCGCATTGGCTGAGAGGTCAACCACATTACTTTCATCATTTTGAGGCTCAACTTTTATAAACAGTGCAATAAAGCCCATCGCCGCCATCAACCAGAAGATATTCGCACCCCAGTGCTCGTAGCCCCAACCACTGATCACCGTCATCAACGCGATAAACGCACCCAGTGGGATTGCGTTATATAGTGCCTGCAATGCCACCATCTTGTTCTCGGCTGAGTTCTGGATGTATTGAATCGCAGCAATGTGCGCCATGGCAAACGTCACACCATGAAGCATTTGTACTACCACCAACGCCAAAATAGAGGTCGTAGACGCTGTCATGCCCCAACGTAGCATCACACCACCAGCCGCAACCACAAACAGAGTACGCAAAGACCAACCAGCGAATAGACGCTTACTCAGAGCAAACACAGCAACTTCAGCTGCCACACCCAAGCTCCACAAGTAACCAATCACATCTTCTGAGTGACCAGCGGCTTTCCAGTGAATCGCGCTAAAACCATAGTACGCCGCATGACTGCCTTGGATTAACGCCACTAGCACAAGGAACTTCACGACCGGTTTATCCGTCAGTAACGCTGAGAGTTTTGGACGCTCAGAATGTTGACCGCTACGCGTCACAGGCATTGGGTTGGTGTTACGCATTGCAAACAAGAGCGAGATAAACACACCGACCATCGCCGTGTACAAAATCATGTCAGAGCCAAACTCTGCCACCAAGTAACCCACCATAGTCGAGCCTGCAATAAAGGCAACCGAGCCCCACAAACGGGTACGACCGTAATCAAGCATTTTCAAACGAGCGTAGTAGTTCGCCATCGCATCAGACAGAGGCACGACAGGACCACAACACAAGTTGAACAAGACGGTGGCAAGCGCCATTAACCAGAAGTTGCCGCCAGTGAAAAAGTGGAAACCAACAAATATAAGAGCAGCAAAACTCAACCAGCGCAATGCAGGCATAAGGTGTTCGACTTTATGCAAACGTGGGGTAAGTACCATGTTCGCCACACAGCGCGTCGCTAAACCTAGACCCACTAACAGACCAATATCTGTTGGAGAAACGCCCTGCTCTTTAAACCACAACGACCAAAATGGCAGATACACGCCATACGCAAAAAAGAATCCGAGAAAGTACTGGGAAATCCAGCCATACGGAGAGGGTTTCAACATCACTGACATCCTAAAAAACGACAAAAACTAACGACTTCCGCCACGTAAACGTTTGGGACGCGGAATTATGGATCGCAATGCGTAATAGAAAAAGGGAAGAATCGGCAACTTACCGTTTCCTCAATGGCACAGGGTCTCGAAATGCAAAATTAGATTGTGACGATTTAGACCAAAGTCGTCTGGCTTCGACAGGGAAATTTGTCAGACTTAGAATGTGTTCCCACCAAATTTAGGTGCTCTCATGCCTGACAAATTTAATATGCAATCTCCACCGTTCGACCGCCTGACTGACGCACAGCAAAATCGACTGCGCTCGTCTCTTGATGTGGCGTATTACCGAACGCGAGATGTCATCTTAGCTTGTGGGCAAGACAACCCTCACCTGCACGTGCTGATTAAAGGTGCCGTGGAAGAGCGCTCAAAAGAGCAAGACGAAGTGTTTGCTCACTACGCCAACGACGACATGTTTGATGTGCGCTCTTTGTTTGAAGAAAGCGTGCGCCATCAGTATGTGGCACTGGAAGATACCCTCTCGTACTTGCTGCCCAAAGAAGTGTTTCTTGAGCTGTATAACGAGAACGGACAGTTCGCTGCCTACTTCGATAACAACCTATCCAAACGCCAAGCCCTCATTGAAGCGGCTCAACAGCAACAAAACCTCGCGGAATTCATTCTAACTAAAGTCAATAGCAGCATCTATCATCCACCGATGCTATTGGCACCTGATATGCCAATTAATCAGGTCACTAAAACACTTAAAGACAATGGCATTGATGCCGCTTTGGTTCAGCTTAACCAAGATGACCCACGCCTAGAACAATATCCATCGGCGCATCCCTACGCGATAGTGACGCGAACCAATATGCTCCATGCCGTGATGCTTGACGACCACCCACTCGATACGCCAGTGAGTGAGATTGCGACCTTTCCTGTTTATCACGTGGATGATGGTGACTTCTTGTTTAACGCCATGATCACCATGACGCGTAATCGCATGAAGCGTCTAATGGTGTGCGAAGGCAATCAAGCGGTCGGTATGTTGGATATGACGCAAATCCTCAGCGCGTTTTCCACTCACTCACACGTACTAACACTCAGCATTGCGCGAGCAACCAGCGTGGAAGAGTTAGCCCTTGCTTCCAATCGGCAGCGTCAGTTGGTGGATAGCTTGCTAACCAACGGCATCCGCACTCGCTTCATCATGGAGCTGATATCTGCCGTGAACGAGCAAATCATCGAAAAAGCGTTTGAGCTTGTGGTGCCACCAGCACTGCACGATCACTGCTGTCTGATTGTACTTGGCTCGGAAGGTCGTGGAGAACAAATCCTCAAAACCGATCAAGACAATGCACTGATCATCCAAGATGGGCTGGAATGGCAACATTGCGCCGAAGTAATGCAAACCCTCACCCACACCTTGCAGCAACTGGGTTATCCACTCTGCCCGGGCAAAGTCATGGTTAATAATCCGAAGTGGGTTCGAACGCAGCACGACTGGATTAAAACGCTCGATGGTTGGATTGCTAAAGCGCAGCCTGAACAAATCATGGATTTAGCCATCTTCAGTGATGCCCATGCAGTCGCAGGCAATCGAGAATTACTAACGCCTATCGCAGATCACCTCAGAGACAGCATGAAAGATCGTATGTTGATTCTGTCCGATTTCACTCGCCCTGCTCTGCAATTTTCCGTGCCTCTTACTCTGTTTGGTAACGTAAAAAGTGCTAAAGATGGGCTGGATATAAAGCGCGGCGGCATCTTCCCAATCGTGCATGGTATTCGCACCTTGGCATTGGAATACGCGATTGAAGAGAAGAACACCTTCGAACGTATCGAAGCACTGAGAAACAAGCGCATCTTAGAACCAGAAACCGCAGATAACCTCAATGAGGCACTGAAGCTGTTCTTTAAGATTCGTTTGAACCAGCAATTGAGTAAGCAAGAAGCATTGAACAACATCGACATCAAACAGTTAGACAGGACAGAACGAGATCTGTTGCGCCACAGCTTACACGTGGTGAAGAAGTTTAAGCAGTTCTTAGGCTTCCATTATCAAATCCGTGATTAGAGTCTTTTAGGCAAATAAGACGAGAGGTAACAGGGATGAATTGGCTACAAAGGAAATACTGGCATTACAAGCTGAAGGGCTCACCTTATCAGCCACTGTTTTGTTCGCCACAAAAAGGCGAGTTTGTCTCTCTCGATTGCGAAACCACCAGCTTGGACCCAAATAGAGCCGAGCTGGTGACTATCGCTGCGACCAAAATCATCGACAATCGCATCATCACCAGCAAACCGTTCGAAGTTCGACTGCGCGCCCCGCAATCACTCGATTCAGGCTCAGTAAAAATTCACCATATTCGCCACCAAGATTTGGTGGATGGCATCAGCGAAAAAGAAGCGCTCATCAAGCTACTCGACTTTATCGGCAATCGTCCTTTAGTCGGCTACCACATTCGCTACGACAAAAAGATCCTCGACCTCGCTTGTCTGAGGCATTTAGGCTTTCCACTACCTAACCCGCTCATCGAAGTGAGCCAGATTTATCACGACAAGCTAGAACGTCATTTACCTAACGCCTATTTCGACTTAAGTCTTGATGCGATTTGTAAGCACCTCGAACTGCCGATTCAAGACAAACACGACGCTCTGCAAGACGCAAAATCCGCTGCTTTGGTGTATGTGCGCCTAACCAAAGGCGATTTACCAAACCTGAGCGTGCCTTATACCCAATAGGTTCAATACGCAGCTTTCGATCCACCTCCCACATTCGCTTTAAATTCAGCAATATCGCGGCGCATTCCTCACTCTCATCCTAAAGTCTAATTGTGGAAATACGCGCTGTGACTGACAGTTATATGCACAGCAACGTTCTTGATGAATCACAGACTAAAGAACGGAAACAGCCCTACAAAAGACGAAGGTCGAGAATTAAAGGCACAAGGAGAGAAGCCATGAGCGAAGCCCACGTTTATCCGGTAAAAGAAAATATTAAAAACCATACGCATGCGGATAATGACACTTACCTAGCCATGTATCAGCAGTCGGTAAGCGACCCTGAAGGCTTCTGGAGCGAACACGGTAAAGTTGTCGATTGGATTAAGCCATTCACTCAAGTTAAAAACACCTCTTTCGATACTGGTCACGTCGACATTCGTTGGTTCGAAGACGGTACGCTGAACGTATCTGCAAACTGTATTGACCGCCACCTTACCGAGCGTGGCGATGAAGTCGCGATCATCTGGGAAGGCGATGATCCTGCTGACGACAAAACCCTCACATTCAATGAACTGCACAAAGAAGTGTGTAAGTTCTCTAACGCACTAAAAGAGCAAGGTGTGCACAAAGGCGACGTGGTTTGTCTTTACATGCCAATGGTGCCAGAAGCGGCTATCGCAATGCTGGCATGTACGCGTATTGGTGCGGTTCATACCGTGGTATTTGGTGGTTTCTCACCAGAAGCACTGTCCGGTCGTATCATCGACTCAGATGCGAAAATCGTTATCACCGCTGACGAAGGCGTTCGTGGTGGTCGCGCAGTACCACTGAAGAAAAACGTTGATGAAGCACTGACAAACCCAGAAGTAAAAACCATCGACAAAGTTGTCGTTCTAAAACGCACGGGTGGCAACATTGATTGGCACGAGCACCGTGACGTTTGGTGGCACGAAGCAACGGCTGTCGTTTCTGACGTATGTCCACCTGAGGAGATGAAAGCGGAAGACCCTCTATTCATTCTTTACACTTCAGGCTCAACAGGTAAGCCAAAAGGCGTGCTGCACACTACAGGTGGTTACCTAGTGTACGCAACCATGACCTTCAAATACGTGTTCGATTACCAAGAAGGTGAAACGTTCTGGTGTACTGCGGATGTGGGTTGGATTACAGGTCACACTTACTTAATTTACGGTCCACTGGCGAACGGTGCGAAGACCATTCTTTTCGAAGGTGTACCAAACTACCCAAGCACGGCTCGCATGAGTGAAGTGGTTGATAAGCATCAAGTAAACATTCTCTACACTGCACCAACAGCGATTCGTGCACTAATGGCAAAAGGTAACGAAGCGGTAGCAGGAACATCTCGTTCAAGCCTGCGTGTAATGGGCTCAGTAGGTGAACCTATCAACCCTGAAGCATGGGAGTGGTACTACAAGACCATTGGTAATGAAAACTCACCTATCGTTGATACTTGGTGGCAAACAGAGACAGGCGGTATCTTGATAGCGCCACTACCAGGTGCAACCGATCTTAAGCCAGGCTCAGCAACTCGCCCATTCTTCGGCGTACAACCAGCGCTAGTGGACAACATGGGTAACATCATTGAAGAGACCGCAGCAGAAGGTAACTTAGTGATCCTTGATTCATGGCCAGGTCAGATGCGTACTGTTTACGGCGACCATGAGCGCTTTGAGCAAACCTACTTCTCTACCTTCAAAGGCATGTACTTCACCAGTGATGGCGCACGTCGTGACGAAGACGGCTATTACTGGATCACAGGTCGTGTAGATGACGTACTGAACGTTTCAGGTCACCGTATGGGTACCGCAGAGATTGAGTCAGCACTGGTTGCACACGATAAAATTGCGGAAGCAGCGATTGTCGGTATCCCTCATGACATCAAAGGTCAGGCAATTTACGCATACGTCACGCTTAATGATGGTGAATTCCCATCAGCCGAGCTGCACAAAGAGGTGAAAGACTGGGTACGTAAAGAGATTGGTCCAATCGCGACACCAGACGTGCTGCACTGGACAGACTCTCTACCAAAAACTCGCTCCGGTAAAATCATGCGCCGCATCCTACGTAAGATTGCAACGGGTGATACCAGCAACCTAGGTGATACTTCGACACTGGCAGATCCAAGTGTTGTAGACAAGCTAATTGCAGAGAAAGCAGAACTGGCATAACACCCAGCCCCTGTTTTAAACGCTAGCCCTAAAAGCCACCATTGCATATGGTGGCTTTTTTGTGCGTGGACGCAAAATAAACCACAGAAAGCACATGGCAATTATGTTGTTTTTGTTAACTTGGTTACAGAAACGGCGGGGGTTATTGGGAGATTAGACCAGTAAATTGCTGCTAATTGCTGTGAATTAGCTATAATCTTGGTCGATTTTTTAAAATTTGCTCGGTTTTAACAAAAAAATCGTGCTGAATTATCGTATATTTGGGAATATAAACGTTCCACTCACGATAAAGGAAGATAGCAACATAATGTCTGCAAAGTCACGGATTCTAGTTCTAAACGGACCAAACCTTAATCTATTAGGTCTGCGTGAACCGACACATTACGGTAACAACACCCTAGCACAGATTGTTGACGCATTGACTGAACAAGCTCACAACTCTGGGGTGGAACTTGAACACCTGCAATCGAATCGTGAGTACGAACTGATTGAAGCTATCCACGCTGCATATGACAAAGTGGACTTCATTATCATCAACCCAGCGGCTTTCACTCATACCAGTGTCGCGCTGCGTGATGCATTACTTGGCGTAGCCATCCCATTTATCGAAGTGCACCTATCGAACGTTCACGCTCGTGAGCCGTTCCGTCATCACTCTTATCTGTCTGATAAAGCAGAAGGAGTGATTTGTGGCTTAGGTGCACAAGGTTATGAATTCGCTCTGTCTGCAGCAATCGCGAAATTGCAGGCAAAGTAAACCAAACACTCTGCAGCCCTTTGGGGTTGTCTTAATCACAAGATAAAAGAGAAAGAAAAGATGGATATTCGTAAAATCAAGAAGCTAATCGAGTTAGTTGAAGAATCTGGCATTGCTGAGCTAGAAATCTCTGAAGGTGAAGAGTCAGTACGCATCAGTCGTAGTGGCCCTGCAGCTGCTCCAGCACCAGTTCATTACGCAGCAGCTCCAGTAGCAGCACCTGCACCAGTGGCAGCAGCTCCAGTAGCAGACGCACCAGCAATGGCAGCAGAAGCGCCAGCAGCAGTTCCTGCAGGTCACCAAGTTCTTTCTCCAATGGTTGGTACTTTCTACCGCTCACCAAGTCCAGACGCGAAATCATTCGTTGAAGTTGGTCAGAGCGTAAATGCTGGCGACACACTATGTATCGTTGAAGCAATGAAAATGATGAACCAAATCGAAGCGGACAAATCAGGTGTTGTAACTGCAATCCTAGTTGAAGACGGCCAACCAGTTGAATTCGACCAACCACTAGTTGTAATCGAATAAGCGGGGCTTGCCTTATGCTAGATAAAGTAGTCATCGCGAACCGAGGTGAAATTGCACTTCGTATCCTTCGCGCTTGTAAAGAATTAGGCATTAAGACTGTGGCAGTTCACTCAACAGCTGACCGCGATCTTAAGCACGTACTACTCGCAGACGAAACAGTATGTATCGGTCCTGCTCGTGGTATCGACAGCTACCTAAACATCCCTCGTATCATTTCTGCAGCAGAAGTGACGGGTGCAATTGCGATTCACCCGGGTTACGGCTTCCTATCTGAGAACGCAGACTTTGCTGAACAAGTAGAGCGTAGCGGTTTCATCTTCGTTGGTCCTAAAGCAGACACCATCCGTATGATGGGTGACAAAGTGTCCGCAATCAACGCAATGAAAAAAGCAGGCGTTCCTTGTGTACCAGGCTCTGACGGTCCACTAGATAACGACGAAGACAAAAACAAAGCTCACGCTAAGCGTATCGGCTACCCAGTAATCATCAAAGCCTCTGGTGGCGGCGGTGGTCGTGGTATGCGTGTTGTACGTTCTGAAGCGGAACTTGTTCAAGCTATCGCTATGACGCGTGCAGAAGCAAAAGCGGCGTTCAACAACGACATGGTTTACATGGAGAAATTCCTAGAAAACCCTCGTCACGTTGAAGTACAAGTGATTGCTGATGGTCAAGGCGGTGCTATCCACCTAGGTGAACGTGACTGTTCTATGCAGCGTCGTCACCAGAAGGTTGTTGAAGAAGCTCCAGCACCAGGTATCACTGAAGAGATGCGTAAATACATCGGTGAACGTTGTACACGTGCATGTCTAGAAATCGGTTACCGCGGCGCAGGTACGTTCGAATTCCTATACGAGAACGGTGAGTTCTACTTCATCGAAATGAACACTCGTATTCAGGTTGAGCACCCAGTAACAGAAATGGTTACCGGTGTTGACCTAATTAAAGAACAGCTACGCGTAGCAGCAGGTCAACCACTGTCATTCACTCAGGATGACATCAAGATCCGCGGCCATGCGATTGAGTGTCGTATCAACGCAGAAGACCCTGAGCGCTTCCTACCTTCACCAGGTAAGATTGAACGCTTCCACGCACCAGGCGGTATGGGTGTTCGTTGGGAATCTCACATTTACACAGGCTACACAGTACCACCTCATTACGATTCAATGATTGGTAAACTGATCACTTACGGTGAGAACCGTGATGTAGCGATTGCACGTATGAAGAACGCACTAGGCGAGATGATCATTGAAGGCATCAAGACTAACGTTACTCTACAAGAATCAATCATGAATGATGAGAACTTCCAGCACGGCGGTGCAAACATTCACTACCTAGAGAAGAAGCTAGGCCTACAATAAGCCTTCGCTAACCTCATGATAAATGCCCACATCTGTGGGCATTTTTGTTTTGTATAAAGTCTATACTCAAACAAATCGTAGAGTTCTGGTAAACTCTGCGCCACTTCATTCACTTTAAGAGCAAAAACAAATGCCTTGGATTCAAATCAAACTCAACGCGACCAATGAAAACGCTGAGCAAATCGGCGACATGCTAATGGAAGAGACTGGTGCGCTGTCTGTAACATTCCTAGACGCGCAGGATACGCCTGTATTCGAACCTCTACCTGGCGAAACTCGCTTATGGGGCGATACTGACATTCTGGCACTGTACGATGCAGAAGCTGATACAAACTTCATCATCACTCAAATCAAAGCAAGCGGCATGCTTACTGACGATTTTGCTTACAAAGTAGAACAGCTAGAAGACAAAGACTGGGAACGCGAGTGGATGGAAAACTTCCACCCAATGAAGTTCGGCGAACGCCTATGGATTTGCCCAAGCTGGCGTGAAATTCCAGAGCCAGACGCAGTAAACGTAATGCTAGATCCGGGTCTTGCATTCGGTACAGGTACTCACCCAACTACGGCATTGTGTCTTGAGTGGCTAGAAGGTCTCGATCTATCAGGTAAGACGGTTATCGACTTCGGGTGTGGCTCAGGCATCCTAGCGATCGCAGCGATCAAACTAGGTGCAGAAAAAGTTATCGGGATCGACATTGATCCTCAAGCACTACAAGCATCTCGCGACAACGCTGAACGTAATGGCGTTGCCGATCAACTTGAAGTGTTCCTACCTCAAAACCAACCTGAAGGTCTAATTGCAGACGTTGTGGTTGCGAACATTCTTGCTGGTCCTCTACGTGAACTAGCACCAATAATTAAAGGTTTGGTGAAACCAAATGGTGACCTTGCGATGTCGGGTGTTTTAGACACTCAAGCAGAGGATGTAGCAAACCATTACCGTGACGAGCTTCACATTGACCCAATTGTAGAGCAAAGTGAATGGTGTCGTATCTCTGGTCATAAGCAAGGCTAGACAAGGTTTTCAGGGCTAATTGTTTGAATTTCATACAAATTACAAAAACAATTTGTAAATGCTCAAATATTAGTCTTTTCACGCAGTAAAAAAATGCGTAAAATGCGCGCCCTTGCTGGTACAGAACTGTGATGACGTTTTGAAAATCGGAAACTATCAACTTAAGAACAATCTAATCGTAGCCCCTATGGCTGGTGTAACGGATAGACCGTTTCGCGAGTTGTGTCTTCGCTATGGTGCGGGAATGGCCGTCAGTGAAATGATGTCTGCTAACCCGAAACTATGGGGAACGTCAAAGTCGAAACAGCGCATGGTACATGAAGGCGAATCGGGCATTCGCTCTGTACAGATTGCCGGTTCCGATCCACAGCTTATGGCCGATGCGGCTCAATTCAGTGTTGAAAACGGTGCGCAAATCATCGACATCAACATGGGCTGCCCAGCAAAGAAAGTGAATAAGAAGCTGGCGGGTTCTGCACTGCTTCAATACCCAGACATCATCAAAGAGATTTTGACTGCGGTAGTGGACGCGGTAGACGTTCCTGTAACGTTAAAGACCCGTACTGGCTGGAACACAGAAAATAAAAACTGTGTTCACATCGCTAAATTAGCCGAAGACTGCGGCATACAGGCTCTTGCACTGCATGGCAGAACAAAAGCGTGTATGTACAAAGGTGAGGCCGAATATGACAGCATTAAAGCGGTTAAACACGCTATATCCATTCCGGTTATCGCAAACGGTGATATCGATAGCCCGGAGAAAGCGAAGTTTGTACTGGAGTACACCGGTGCAGACGCTTTAATGATTGGACGCCCTGCCCAAGGTCGTCCTTGGATTTTCCAGGAAATCCATCACTATTTGGAAAACGGCACCACAATGGATGAGCTTCCAAGTGAGGAAGTGAAAGCCATTATGCTTGGTCATGTTAACGCTCTGCATGATTTCTATGGAGAGTTCTTAGGTCCACGTATCGCGCGCAAGCACGTTGGGTGGTATCTAAAGGAACATGAACAAGCAAGTGAGTTTCGCCGTACCTTCAACGCTATCGACGCAGCTGAGCTGCAACTTGAGGCGTTAGAAGGTTATTTTGATAACGTTGCATCATAATTAAGAGAAGAGCTAGACCGAATATGTTCGAACAAAATCTGACTTCAGAAGCATTAACAGTAACTACAGTAACGTCACAAGACCAGATTACTCAAAAGCCTTTACGTGACTCTGTTAAAGCGTCTCTTAAAAACTACCTAGCTCAACTAAACGGCCAGGAAGTAACAGAACTATACGAATTAGTTCTAGCTGAAGTTGAACAGCCACTATTAGATACCATCATGCAGTACACTCGCGGTAACCAAACTCGCGCAGCAACTATGATGGGTATCAACCGCGGTACTCTTCGCAAAAAACTTAAAAAGTACGGCATGAACTAATAGGTTCATACAGTATTTTTGTAAAAAAGGCTTGGTCAGCAATGATTAAGCCTTTTTTATTTTTTGTTCCTCGCAATCCTGTATTTCATCCTCCCTTACCTTCTCTTACCAAGCCTTTGTACAAACATTAGTCAAGCCTGATACATTGAACTGTGATCAGTATTGATTGTGAACTCAATATAAACAGATATAATCAAAGACTTACATTGGATAAAGGAACTAACCTCATGATTTACCAAGAAAGGGAAGATTGGCTTCACGCCATTCTGAATACTCTCCCTGATCATGTCTTTATCCTCAATGAAAACGGTCGCTATATTGAAAGCTTTGGTGGCACTTACCACTCAAAGAAATTCAATGCCGAAAGTTACACTAACCTCTCGTTAAACGATGTTTTGTCATCAAGTAAAGCTTCTGAATTAATAAGTTATATTGATGATGTAATTCGCTCTAATGAGCCAAAAGTCGTCAAATACAGCATCGCACTACAAGACCACCTACTAATGCCAATAGAAGAGCTAGAAGCGTTAGACAACCCAGAGGAAACCTGGTTTGAAGCGATCATCAAACCTGTTGAAAGCTTACAAGACGACGAAAGTTGGGTAATTTGGTCTGTTCGTGACGTAACGAAAACACACCTACTTGAAAAGCGCCTGAAAGAGCTCTCAGAGACTGATGAGCTAACTGGTGTAATGAATCGACGAGCATTCTTAACCAGCCTAGATAAAGCTCTGAACTCGCATTCTCGCCTATCTCAAACACTCTCCTGCGTCATGATCGATATTGACCACTTTAAAGAGATAAATGACCAAGTCGGTCACTTCTTCGGAGATCAGGTGATCAACCATGTAGCAAAGATATGCCAACGAGCAATCCGTGGCACTGACTTTATTGGTCGCTTAGGAGGAGAAGAGTTTGCAGTGATTTTAGTCAACACCAGCGCGATTCAAGCCTATGATGTAGCAGAAAGGATCAGAGGTGCGATTCAAAACGCCCCATGCCAAGTTGATGGTATCGAAATCAGCACAACCGTAAGTATTGGTGTCGCAGAATATGACGGACAAGTATCTAATGCTAAAGAGCTCATGATTAACGCTGATAAAGCCATGTATTACTCAAAGCACTCTGGACGCAACCAAGTAACACTTCATCACGACTGTATTCCTGATGTCAAAATACAGCACTCCTTAAACCTAAATATCCAAAAGGTTTCTTAGCCCTTCGCTCTTCATCCCCCTTACTTTACATCAACTTATCCACGCACTCTCCAAAACACTCACACGCAGTTCTTTTGCCTAATCGAGTCATAGGACTAAACACAAGCTCGATGTGTTTTAATAGCGAGTTTGAGGCTGTTCTAAAGACAATGGGAAGTAGTGGCATTATGAGAGGTTAGGTAATGCGTTAGCACTATCTCATGATCAAGTTAGTCACAGGAAAGATATACAGGGATTGGAAAGTGGTGCGACTTTATAAGAAGGGCTCTGGTGATCAGATTTACTTTGCTCCAAATGCAAAAAAGCCCACTCTCTCGAGTGGGCTTCTTCAAATTTACAAGCCTGGCGATGTCCTACTCTCACATGGGGAAGCCCCACACTACCATCGGCGCTAATTCGTTTCACTTCTGAGTTCGGAATGGAAATCAGGTGGGTCCAAATCGCTATGGTCGCCAAGCAAATTCTTGCTTTTACTTTCAGCTTTTTCTAAAAACTGAAGGCAAAAAACTTGGAAAACTGATTTAAGTTCTATTTACACACATTCAATGTTCTTACATT
>NZ_CAWMYL010000068.1:0-604 GCF_963871815.1 Vibrio sp. L85 | reverse complement strand
GGGGGGGGGGGGCTTTCCATCCGTTCCAGTTTTGTAAGGCACGGCTTAAAGCTCCTAAATTATCCAATTGAGACATTCAGATATAAAGGTTTTAATGACCCATAACTTATTCTTCGCGGGGCGTATATTGCTCGCTTTATACTTTTTAATACCAGGAATTATGAAATTTACCTCTTGGGCAGGACATATAGCTTTAATGGAAAAGCACGGCATGATTTTGATCCCTTTCTTGCTCGCTTTTGCTGCTATCTTGCAGATAGTAGGGGGCATCTTAATTATTCTAAACCGTTTTACCTGTATTGCTGCTCTTGTTCTTGCGGGGCTGGTTTTAGTGATCAACATAAATTTGCATGATTTTTGGCATTATTCTGGCGTAGAAGGTGCGCATGAAATGCAAAACTTCATCAAAAATCTTGCTATTTTTGCTGGGCTATTAATATTAGCCAGTTCTACATGGGAACAGACTTTTCAAACAAGAATTCAACGTAACTCATGATACATAATAAGAAAAGTTTGGCTACACAATGTAGCCAAGCTATTTATCGAAACTTGCCTGCGAATCAAGATAGTTGCTAGCCAGGGAGGGGGTCACAGGAAGCCCTCT
>NZ_CAWMYL010000067.1:0-386 GCF_963871815.1 Vibrio sp. L85 | reverse complement strand
TTTTGGAAAGAAGACAGACCAACAGCATAAAACAATCAATTATTTAGGTCGCTACTTGAAGCGTCCCCCAATTTCAGGCTCTCGCTTGCATCACTACAGTAAAGGAGGACAGCTGACGTTCGAATACCTCAATCATCGTAGTGGAAAAAAAGAGATGCTGACTTTAACCGCTGAGGATTTGATTTGTCGGCTCATAGAACATATCCCGGATAAACATTTCAAGGAAGCACCAGCGCTTCCTTGCTATGCCAGCATGTTGAAGAAATACGCTAACGTCGATCCGTACGAATGTCTGATCTGCAAAGATGGTTTAGAGTTCGTCAGCTTTAGAGCAGGTGAAAACCTTGAAGAATTGATAAGACAGACGGTATTGGAAGGTCAATTGA
>NZ_CAWMYL010000066.1:0-750 GCF_963871815.1 Vibrio sp. L85 | reverse complement strand
AGTCACATAGCAGAGCAATCAAAAGCCTGTAGCAAGGATTTACATCAACATGCCAAGTCTCTCTTAGATGAACGCCTCTCTATTCTCTCTGAAATACAAAGAGAGCTCGGTTTGCGGTTTGAAGAGTCGGTAAAATGCAACCCAGCAGACCTGCTTACCCAAGCAGATCGAAACTTCAATCCTGTAACGCGTACTTCTCATGTCAATATTATCGATGGAACAAAAGGAGGCAGGTCAAGGATCGTAGATATAACATCAAAAGCTCAGATTGAAACACTCAAAAAAGCGGCACAGATTCAGGGTAGCCATCGTTCAATGATCCCAAAGAACCTGTCCTATAAAGAATTCCGAGGGCATTGCTATTCAGCATACTCAAAAATCAAAGGTTATAGCCCACACAAGGAGAGGCATCACTACGCACAGCATAAGTACACGCAAGTAATGAGAGCGTTATCTGGTCAAAACACTATCTTGGCTCCGGTGCTGTGCAAGCATTCACGAGGTCGAGAGCATATCAAATACATTGCATCAGCAATCGGCTCAACCTACCAACGAGCAAAAGAGCTCGATTATCGAGCACGCTATGCCGTTGCTACATCACTAGGGCATGCGAGAGTAGACATCACTAACGCTTACTTAGGTTGATTGGAGGAACTGCTTATGTACAACATCCTGAAAGATCTCCATAAACCATTAGGGGACTTAAAAAGAAAAGGAGGAAAGAAATCAAGAAAGCAGCAAGCGAAAAGG
>NZ_CAWMYL010000065.1:0-683 GCF_963871815.1 Vibrio sp. L85 | reverse complement strand
CAGGTCTTTTCTGACCTGCTGCATCGCTCTGCTTATCAGTCTCTGGAGTACGGTGTACCTAGGGATAGCAATGCTGTGACTGGTTAGGAATTCAATAGCAGTATCAAAGAGGTAACGCGGCTCCAGCCAGGCATTGCCCACCTGAACAAGGTGGTCGAAAAGAGAATTGAAGTGCTGACTTTCGTCCCATTTGTGATAACCAGCAAGGTCTAATACTTTTGCGTAGAGTCGATCTTTTTGTTTTTGTGAGGGAGTGAATGGTCTGAGCCCCTTGCCGCCAAGCAGCTCTTTACTGATGAACATTAAATCCTTAGAAACCTGCGAGTAAGCGATATCTAGGATGACGGGCTTTGATTTGAAGTATCCCAAAATCGCGACAAAGTAACATCTATGAGCTCTGAGACGAATTGACCGAAAAACTGCCAATTCCGCATCGTTCAGAGAAAAGTACAGACGTTGTTCTTCGATTGAAAAAATGGGTGGGGAATAAAGATCTGCCTGTTCTGCTCTCGTGAGAATAGTAATTTCGTTTTTGATGGCCATATCAGGGCTGTTCCGTATTAAATGTACGATATTTACCTAATTTGCCACACTTATAAGTAGTAACCCACCTCCGCAGCCATTTATTGGTGTGGTCTACAGAGGATTAAGTCTTTTTAGAGGGGAAAATCCCTAGAACCCCA